>NZ_JAMFRV010000390.1 GCF_026224925.1 Pseudomonas sp.
AAATAATGTTTTATCGTTTGTGCAGAAGATTTTTTAGATTGTATGCATAACGCGGTTAGTACAACGGTGGCTATTCACAACCCAAGCACTGTGTACAATGTCTTGGTACTTTTCTGTGACTTCCCCACGAGTGCCCATGAACGAACAGTTGCAGCCCCTCAAAAAACAGCCACGCATCGTCAAGGCTGGCCGCACCGGAACCCAGGACGATATCGTTTACGCGCATATTTTCGAGGCTATCCTCGAGCAGCGTCTGGCGCCCGGTACGAAGCTGAGTGAGGAAGCCCTGGGCGAAATATTCGGGGTCAGCCGCACGATCATTCGTCGCGCACTGTCACGTTTGGCCCACGAAGGCGTTGTGCTGCTGCGGCCTAATCGCGGCGCGGTGGTCGCAAGCCCCAGTGTTGAGGAGGCCCGTCAGGTGTTCTTCGCCCGGCGCATGGTCGAAAAAGCCATCACTGAGTTGGCGGTTGAGCACGCAACGCCTGAACAACTTGCCGAGTTACGGCAGATGGTCAGCGACGAGCGCGAGAGTTTTTCCCGTGGGGATCGCGGTGCCGGGATTCGCTTGTCGGGTGAGTTTCACCTCAAGCTCGCGGTGGCGGCGAAGAATGCGCCGCTGATCAGCTTTCAGCGCAGTTTGGTGTCGCAAACTTCATTGATCATCGCCCAGTACGAAAGCGGCAACCGCTCGCACTGTTCCTACGATGAGCATAATCAGTTGATCGATGCCATCGAAGCCCGCGATGCAGCGTTGGCTGTGAACCTGATGATGCACCACATGGACCACATCGACAGTAAGCTCAACCTCGACGAAGACAGCGCCTCAGACGACCTGCACGCAGTGTTCTCGCACCTGATGCTGACCAAGAAAAAGCCAGGTCGTAATCAGGCGGTGTAAGGCACTACACCGCATCAAGCCCTTCGCGAACTTGTTCGCTCCCACCGGAATTTGTGGATTGCCCTAGATCCCGCGTCATGTCGAGACTCTGTGGGACCGAATTCATTCGGGAAGGCGGTTTATCAGGTACGGCCCTTTCCCGAATGAATTCGGCCCTACAGATTGGGTTCAGTCCCGTTTATGCACCAACCGCCCAGCCGAGTAGGTCTCCAGCACCGTGCGGTCATCCCCCAGCGTGGTCAAGACAAACAACGTCTCTTCGATGTTCTGTGCCTGTTTCAAGCGGTAGGCCAGGATCGGCGTGGCGTTGTAATCGAGCACCAAAAAGTCCGCCTCAGTTCCTGGGTGTAACGTGCCAATCTTGTCCTCCAGGCGTAAGGCCCGGGCGCCGCCCAAGGTTGCCAGGTACAGCGACTTGAATGGGTTCAGTTTGGCACCCTGCAGTTGCATCACCTTGTACGCTTCGTTCAGCGTGTGCAGCAGTGAGAAGCTGGTGCCAGCACCCACGTCCGTGCCCAAACCAATGTTCAGTTTGTGCTTCTCCGCCATTGGCAAATCAAACAAGCCGCTGCCGAGAAACAGGTTAGACGTCGGGCAGAACGCAACCGCTGAACCGGTCTCGGCCAACCGCGCGCATTCGTCATCACACAAGTGCACACCGTGGGCAAACACCGAGCGTTCACCGAGCAATTTGAAGTGGTCGTACACATCCAGATAATTGCTGCGTTCTGGGAACAACGCCTTCACCCACTCGACTTCTTGTAGGTTCTCGCTGATGTGCGTCTGCATGTACACGTCCGGGTATTCACCGAGTAACTGCCCGGCCAACGCCAACTGTTCCGGGGTGCTGGTGGGGGCGAAGCGCGGTGTTACGGCGTAGTGCAAACGACCCTTGCCGTGCCAGCGTTCGATCAACGCCTTGCTGTCGGTGTAGCTGGATTCGGCGGTGTCGACCAGGTAGTCCGGCGCGTTGCGGTCCATCATCACCTTGCCCGCGATCATCCGCAGGTTGAGCTTTTCTGCTGCGCTGAAAAACGCTTCCACCGAGGCCTTGTGCACGCTGCCGAACACCAGCGCGGTGGTGGTGCCGTTGCGCAGTAATTCCTTGATGAAAATATCCGACACTTCTGCGGAATGCGCGGGGTCGGCGAACTGCTTTTCACACGGAAAAACATAGGTGTTCAGCCAATCCAGCAACTGTTCGCCATACGAGCCGACCATCCCGGTTTGCGGCAAATGGATGTGGGTATCGATGAAGCCGGGGGTGATCAGGGCATCAGGGTATTCGGTCACCTCAACATCGCTGCCCAAGGTGCCAAGCAAATCAGTGGCGTGGCCAAGGGCGACAATTTTGCCGTCCTCAACCACCAGCAAACCGTCGGGAAAATACTCGTAAGAAGCCTCGATTACCACTTCGGCGGGGTCAGCAATGCTGTGCAGAATCGCGGCGCGGTAGGCTTTCTTGCTAATGCTTTCAACGGTACTGGCAGAAACGGAAGTCATAACATTCTCATTGTTGTGCTTGGCTGCGGCGGGATACCGGCAGCAAGTGGGCAATAGGGGTTGCGTCGGCACTGTGTTGGCCGAAGTTGGCGTTGTAGGTGGCGATCACCTCGGCGGCGATGGACACGGCGATCTCGATGGGCAATTTGCCTTTGACTTCAGCCAAGCCCATTGGGCAGCGAATACGCTGCAACAAGGCCGCATCGAAGCCACGCTCACGCAAGCGGTGCTCGAATTTGACCCGTTTGGTCTTCGAGCCAATCAAGCCGAAATAGGTGAAATCGTTGCGTTTGAGCAGCGCCGCCGTCAGTTCCAGATCCAGTTGATGGTTGTGGGTCATGACGATGCAATAACTGCCCTTGGGCAATTGCTCGATTTCATCCACAGGCTCTTCGTTGATGATGCGCAACACGCCTTCGGGTATTTGTGCGGGGAATTCGTTTTCCCGCGAATCGATCCAGCGCACCCGGCACGGCAAGCTCGCGAGGAGCGGCACCAGTGCGCGTCCCACGTGACCTGCACCAAACACCGCGATTTGCGCCTGAGGTTGGCCCATGGGTTCGAACAGCAACACGTTCACCCCACCACAGCACTGGCCCAGGCTTGCGCCGAGGCTGAACCGTTCCAGTCGCGTGTTTTGACTGCCGCTGGCGAGCATCTCGCGGGCAATCTCCATGGCCTTGTATTCCAGGTGGCCGCCGCCGATGGTTTCGAAGATGCGCTCGGCACTGACCACCATTTTTGAACCGGCATTACGCGGCGTCGAACCGCGCTC
>NZ_JAMFRV010000391.1 GCF_026224925.1 Pseudomonas sp.
AGCAAGGTGCCCTTCGAGCTGCATTACGCGGTTCGCGGCGAGCAGCATGCGCAACTCGGCAAAGAATTGCAGGCCATCTACGGCGAACACATTCATCTGTATCGCAAGAGCATCGACCCGCGCATGGAGATCGGCCGGGTTCTCGCCGATCGCCCCCTCGGCAGCCACGTCTATGTATGCGGCCCGGACAGCATGATCGACGCCACCCTGGTCTGCGCCCAAGACCTTGGCTGGACCGATAGCCATGTGCACTTCGAGCGCTTCCTCGAACAAAGCAGCGGCGGCGAAGCCTTCAGTTTTACCCTCGGCCGCAGTGGCACCACCATCGAAGTTTCCCCCGACCAGACCATGCTCGAAGCAGTGGAAGCTGCTGGATTCGCTATGCCCTACCTGTGTCGCGGTGGTGCCTGTGGCCATTGCGAAACCGAGATACTGGAACTCGATGGCGAACTTCTGCACAGCGATGACTGGCTGTCCGACGATGACAAAACAAGCCGTAAGAAAATTATGCCCTGCGTATCACGCGCCAAGTGCAATCGCCTGGTCATCGACCTCTGATCGACGGAGATAAAACAATGAGCATCCAATTCAATCTCGACGAAACCTATCGGGACGATTACACCTTCGCCAACAGTCCGCAAACCATCGCCCGCGCGCCCTTCCCGTTTCCCGACGACGATTACATGTACTCGATGAATCTCGAGCCGCATGTTCCAGTCGGCGAGGGTGCGTTTCGCGCCGCCTTCGATATTGATGAGCACTACATCAGTGAATGCCGTGATCGTGCGATCACCCTGGAGAAAGATCCCGGCATGCACTACGTCTCGGCGCCACACATGATGGAGGCGCAGTGGGACCTGCTCGAGTTGATCATGGAATCCTATGCCCGGGACTATCCGCAGTACTTCAGCCTGACGCGTGAAGGTCGCCAGTGGCACTGGACCAATCGCCTGTTGGACATCGACGACCACTTCACCTTCGGCGACACGGCCACCCTGCCCTATGAACCCATGGAGTACGTGACGCGTCAGGCTCAGGGCGACTGGGTACTGCAGGAGGAGCGCGACGGCACGCTTTATTGGGGGGCCGGCATCGCCACCCAACGCGCCGATTACTCGCTGCGTTTCAACCTCGGCATGAGCTGGGAGGAATTCCATGGCCCTGTACCGCTGGTCAAGGAAATCGGCATGCTCGACCGCGCCCTGAAGTTCCTGCTGCGCCTGCGGACCGGGCATCCGGTGCGTCGTTTGAACTGGTCGCTGACCGTCAACCCGCGCCTTGAGGTCTCAGCCGAAAGCCTGCCGGAATGGGCACCTGATCGCACCATCGTAACGGCGGAAAATGCCGGCAAGCTGGTTTACCTGCGGATCGAATTGCAGCCACTGCATCGCCTTCCGCGCAGCAATGCCATCGTCTTCCCTATTCGCACCTATCTGCTCAGCCTTGAGGACATCGCCACCAACCCGGCGTGGGCTCGACGCATGCATCGGGTCCTGCGGGATTTGAACCAGCAACTGGTGGACTACAAGGGTTTCAGTCGCTATCGCGATGCCGCCGTCGAATGGCTCTCGCAGTACGACGACGGGCGCGATAGCGAAGCAAAAAAACAAGCGTAAACCCAGATTCCCACACAACAAGAAGCTCGACACGAGCTGGGGCGGGCCAACCCGTCAGTACTGCAACCATCTGCCATTAATAATGAGGAAATAAAATGAGTGGCTCATCTAACGCCGGCGTAAACGTCAGCGCCGATCAGGACGCGGAACAACTCCGCGCCCTCGGCTATAGTTCGGATTTCAATCGAAGCATGAGCCTGTGGGAGAACTTTTCCCTAGGCTTTACCTACCTTTCCCCGGTCGTCGGGGTCTACACCCTCTTCGGCTTATGCCTGGTTGCGGGCGGGCCGCCGATGTTTTGGTCCTATCTGCTGATCGGCGCCGGTCAACTGTTGGTTTGCCTGATCTTCGGTGAAATCGTTTCGCAGTTCCCGATTTCCGGTGGTGTCTATCCTTGGGCCCGTCGCTTGGTGGGCAAACGCTGGGCATGGATGGTCGGCTGGGTGTATGCGTGGGCATTGTGCGCAACCATTGCCGGGGTCGCGGTGGGTGCTGGACCGTATCTGGCAATTATGCTGGGCTTCAATCCTGGACCCGAGGCAAATATCTATATTGCTCTTACGATCATTCTGCTCTCGACGGGACTGAACCTGTTCGGCACCAAGCTACTGGCGCGCGTGGCGATGTTCGGCTTTCTCTGCGAGCTGGTCGGGGCCATTTTGGTCGGCGGTTACCTGCTGATATTCGAGCGTCATCAACCACTCAGCGTGCTGTTCAACACCTTCAATATTCAGGTCAATGGCTCGTACCTGCCAGCATTCCTCGCGGCGTCCTTGGCGGGCCTGTTCCAGTATTACGGCTTCGAAGCCTGCGGTGATGTCGCCGAAGAAACCCCTAACCCGGGCAAGCGCATTCCGAAAGCCATGCGTCTGACGATTTACATCGGCGGTGCAGCGGCGATGTTTGCGTGTCTGGCGCTGATTCTCTCGGTGCCAGACATGGCCAAGGTCCTGGCGGGTGAAGATACCGATCCGGTCGCCACCATTTTGGCCAATGCGTTCGGCCCGGTGGGCTCACGGATGGTGATGGCGGTGGTCATGGTGTCGTTCATCTCCTGCGTTTTAAGTCTGCAGGCGGCAGCCAGCCGGCTGTTGTTCGCCTATGCCCGTGACGAAATGATTGTCGGCAGCTCGCTGCTCAAGCGTCTCTCGGCCAATCACGTGCCGTCATTCGCGCTGCTGATCAGCGGCCTAATGCCAGCAGCCATTGTCTGCCTGGGAATGTTCATGGCCGATGCCGTGGCGACCATCATCGGTTTCGCCGCCATTGGTATCTACGTCGCGTTCCAGATGATCGTTATCGCTGCGTTGATTGCCCGTGCCAAGGGTTGGCGCCCGAACGGTCACTTCACGCTCGGCGCCTGGGGGATATGGGTGAACGTAGCGGCGTTGATTTACGGCGTGTGCGCGGTCATCAACATGGTTTGGCCACGTTCACCGAGTGCACCTTGGTACGTCAACTATTCAATGATTCTGACCACCTTGGTGGTGATAGGCACCGGCTTCATTTACATGCTGCTGAGCAAACCCTACGACAAAGGCACAGCGCCGGCGGGCGACGCTTGGAAGCTTTCCAAACCGCGCTCCAAACCACTGTCCAAAACTGCTGATCTTTCCGGCGCGTCCGTAGGATAAAGCTGATAAGCGTCAGGGGAGCATCGCTTCCTTGACCTAAAAAATTAAGGACTCATTATGCAAACAAAACTGCTGATCAACGGCCAACTGGTCGACGGTGAAGGCGTTAGCCAACCGGTGTTCAACCCGGCGCTGGGTCGGGTGCTGATCGAAATCAACGAAGCCAGCGAAGCCCAGGTCGATGCTGCCGTGCGTGCCGCTGACAGTGCCTTCGAAGGCTGGTCACAGACCCCGCCGAAAGAGCGCTCGCTGCTTCTGCTCAAACTCGCCGACGTCATCGAAGCACACGGCGAAGAACTGGCCAAACTGGAATCGGACAACTGCGGAAAACCCTACAGTGCAGTGCTGAACGACGAGATCCCGGCGATTGCCGACGTGTTTCGTTTCTTCGCCGGTGCCAGTCGTTGCATGAGCGGATCGGCGGGCGGTGAGTACCTGCCCGGCCATACCTCGATGATCCGCCGCGACCCGTTAGGCGTGATCGCCTCCATCGCGCCGTGGAACTATCCGCTGATGATGGTCGCCTGGAAAATTGCCCCGGCGCTGGCGGCGGGTAATACCGTGGTACTCAAGCCGTCGGAACAAACCCCACTGACCGCCCTACGTCTGGCCGAACTGGCATCGGAGATTTTCCCGGCCGGTGTGTTAAACCTCGTGTTCGGTCGCGGCCCTACGGTCGGCAGCCCACTGGTCACCCACCCGAAAGTGCGCATGGTTTCGTTGACGGGTTCGATTGCCACCGGCTCAAATATCATTTCCAGCACCGCTGACAGCGTCAAACGCACCCACATGGAACTGGGCGGAAAAGCTCCAGTGATCATCTTCGACGACGCTGACATCGACGCCGCCGTGGAAGGCATCCGCACTTTTGGTTTCTACAACGCTGGCCAGGACTGCACCGCCGCCTGCCGCATTTATGCCCAGGAAGGCATCTACGACGCGTTCATCGAGAAGCTCGGTGCAGCGGTCAGCAGCATCAAGTATGGATTGCAGGATGATCCATCGACCGAGCTGGGCCCCCTGATCACCGCCCAACATCGTGACCGCGTGATAGGGTTTGTCGAGCGTGCCGTGGCACAACCGCATATCCGCTTGATCACCGGTGGCAAAGCCGTGGAAGGCAATGGCTTCTTCTTCGAACCAACCGTGCTGGCCGACGCGCGACAGGACGACGAAATCGTCCGCCGCGAAGTGTTCGGGCCGGTGGTGTCAGTCACCAAATTCACCGATGAGGCGCAGGTACTAGACTGGGCTAATGATTCGGACTACGGCCTGGCGTCGTCAGTTTGGACCTCGGACGTCGGTCGAGCGCATCGCTTGTCTGCACGCTTACAGTACGGCTGCACGTGGGTGAATACGCATTTCATGCTGGTCAGCGAGATGCCTCACGGCGGTCAGAAGCAGTCCGGCTATGGCAAGGACATGTCCATGTATGGGCTTGAGGACTACACTCTTGTGCGGCATGTGATGTTCAAGCACTAAAGGCGAAAATGTTGCAGCCTCCAGTTCCTACAGTGCTGGCCGACGGCGTATGCGGGCAGAGTAGGAGCTGCCACAGGCTGCGATTTCTTTAAGTCGCCACAACCGAACAGCCGTCAAGCATTTTGGCGGTCATACCGACATTTCCCGC
>NZ_JAMFRV010000392.1 GCF_026224925.1 Pseudomonas sp.
CGATTTGCCCGAACTGGCGCTCCAACGGCGTAGCTACTGAACTGGCGACGGTGCTGGGATCGGCACCGGGCAATGAGGCACGCACGCTGATGGACGGAAAGTCCACCTCAGGCAGCGGCGCTACCGGCAACAACATGAACGCCAACAGGCCGAATAACGCCAAGCCTGTCGCCAACAATGTGGTCGCAATAGGCCTGTGGACAAAGGGTGCGCTGAGGTTCATTTTGCGCTGGCCGGAGCATCAGCATTGAGCCCGTCATCGTCTGGTCGCCGCTTACTGAAACGATGCTCCAACGCATGCATGGCGAGGAAGATCACCGGCGTCGAGAACAACGTCAGCAATTGGCTCAGCAACAAGCCGCCAATGATCGCGATGCCCAATGGATGGCGCAATTCAGAGCCGATACCAGTACCCAACGCCAGCGGCACCGCGCCGAACAGTGAAGCCATGCTAGTCATCAGAATCGGCCGAAAACGCAGCTCGGCGGCCTGCCGAATGGCTTCAACCGGGCCCAGCCCGCCTTCACGCTCCAACTCAAGCGCAAAGTCCACCATCATGATGCCGTTCTTCATCACGATGCCGATCAGCAAGACAATGCCAATCAGTCCAATGATGTCAAACTGCGTGCCGGTGATCAGTAGCGCCAGCAGTGCGCCCAGCGCTGCCGACAGCAGGGTCGAAAGGATCGTCACCGGGTGCACGAAGCTTTCGTAAAGAATGCCCAGCATCAGGTACACCACAATGATCGCCGCAGCCACCAGGTACACCTGATTAGACAATGACGATTCAAAGGTAGCCGCCGAGCCTTCTAGCGACGCTTGCACGTTGAGCGGCATGCCAACTTGCGCTTCGATGACCTTGAGCCGGGTCAACGCCGTGCCTAGGGTTTTACCCGGCGCCAAATTGAACGAGACATCCGCGTACGGAAACTGCCCCTGACGATTGATCGTGATTGGCGTACGCAGGATCTTTTGCGTGGCCATGCTCGACAGCGGCGCGACCCCGCCACTGGAGGTGGTCACGTACAAACCGGTCAGCAAATCGGCCAAATTACGCGGCGGATGGTCAGTAGCCATGACCACGTGATACTGGTTGAGCTGGGTGTAAATGGTCGACACCTGACGTTGACCGAACGCGTCGTACAGCACATCGTCGATGGCCTGCGGGGTAACGCCCAGACGTGAGGCGGTGGCGCGGTCGAAGTTCAGCTGAATCTGATTGCCAAACTGCATCGCCTGGCTTTGCACATCGGTGAACATCGGGTCTTGCTTGATCGCTGCCAGCAGTTTACCGGTCCACAACTGCAACGCTTCGGGGTCCGTCGCCTGCAGGCCAAGCCGATAGCTGGTAGTGGAGACGGTGGCGTCGAGGGTCAGATCCTGTACCGCATGCAGGTACAAACGAATGCCGGAATCACCCGCGTTAGCGTCTGACAGTCGCCGGATCACAACCGCACTGCTATCGCGCAGGCCTCGGTCCTTGAGGTTGATGAGAAAGTTGCCCTGGTTGATGGTCGGGTTGGTCTGGTCGATGCCAACAAACGACGACAGGCTGGCGACCGCAGGATCTTTCAATACGCGTTCCGCCACGCGCTGCTGCTCGATCACCATTTGTTGGAAGGAGATAGTCGGCGAGGCCTGAGATATCCCCTGAATCAGCCCGGTGTCCTGCTCAGGGAAAAAGCCTTTAGGCATAATCACGATAATCAACACGGTCAACAGCGCGGTCAGCACAATGGAAATCATGGTCAAGGTGCGATGCGCCAACACCCAATCCAGGCCGCGTACGTAGTAGCCGTTGATTCGGTCGAAGAGGTCGACGCGACGCTCGCCTTTGTGCGCTTTGAGCATCCGCGCGCAGAGCATGGGCGTCAGCGTCAACGAGATCAGCGCTGAGATAACGATGGTCACCGCCACAGTCATGGCGAACTCACGAAACAACCGCCCCACCACATCGCCCATGAACAACAGAGGAATCATCACCGCAATCAAGGCAATCGACAGCGAAATAATGGTAAAGCCGATTTGCTCCGAACCTTTGAGCGCAGCCTCCAGCGGCGTGTCCCCCGCCTCGATGTAGCGGGTGATGTTTTCGATCATGACGATGGCGTCGTCGACCACAAAACCGATGGCGATGGTTAGCGCCATCAGCGTCAGGTTGTTCAGGGAAAAGCCCAAGGCGTACGCCACAGCCAAGGTGCCCACCAGGGTCAGCGGCACAGTTATCGCCGGAATAATGGTGGCGGGCAAGTTACGCAGAAACAGAAAGATCACCAGTACCACCAGCAACACCGCAACGCCCAGCTCGTATTGAACGTCGGTGACCGAGGCGCGGATAGTTTGCGTGCGGTCGGTCAACACGCTGACCTTGAGCGTGGCGGGTAGGCTGGCGCGGAGCTTGGGCAGCAGTTGTTGCACACGATCAACCACGTCGATGACGTTGGCGCCGGGCTGACGCTGGATGTTCAGCAAAATCGACGGTGTGGTATTGGTCCAGGCCGCCTGACGCGGGTTTTCCGCGCCCTGAATCGAACTGGCGATTTGTGCCAGGCGAATCGGCGCGCCGTTTTTGTAGCCAATCACCAGATCGCTATACTCGTCGGCGGACTGCAACTGATCGTTACTGCCGATCGAATACGCCTGGAATTTGCCATCTATATTGCCCTTGGCCTGATTGACGTTGGCGTTGCCCAACGTAGTACGCAGATCCTCCAGCGACAGCCCGAGGTTATTCAGCGCCGACGTGTTGGTTTCGATCCGCACCGCAGGTCGTTGACCACCACTGATAGTGACCAGTCCTACCCCGGTGATCTGCGAGATTTTCTGCGCCAACCGGGTGTCGGCCAAGTCTTCGATCTTGGTCAGCGGCAACACGTCTGACGTCAGCGACAAGGTCATTACCGGCGCGTCAGCCGGGTTGACCTTGCTGTACACCGGCGGATACGGCAGGTTCGCCGGAAGGAAGGTGCCCGCAGCATTGATTGCGGCTTGCACTTCTTGCTCGGCAATGTCCAACGACAGCGACAAGTCGAACTGCAGGGTGATGACTGACGCACCATCGGAGCTGGTGGAGTTCATCGACTTCAGCCCCGGCATCTCACCGAGCTGGCGTTCCAGCGGCGCGGTGATCGAGGAACTGACCACCTCCGGGCTGGCTCCGGTGTACTGGGTAAACACCTGAATTGTCGGGTAGTCGACCTCAGGCAGGGCCGACACTGACAGCAAGTGATAGCCCAGCAACCCAATCAGCAAGACAGCAACCATGATGAGGGTGGTGGCAACAGGACGTTCAATAAAGGGCCGGGAAATGTTCATGGCTGGGCGCGCCTCACTGGGCCACTACTTTTACTGGAGAGCCATCGTCCAGTTTGTCCGCGCCTTCGGTGATCACCTGATCGGTGGCTTTCAATCCGTTATCCAGAATCGCAGTAACATCGCCCATGCTCGGACCCGCTTTGATGATGCGCAGGCTGGCTTTATCGCCCACGACCACCAGCACAAAGTCACCCTTACTGCCGTGCTGAATTGCCATGGTTGGCACCACTGGCGTCTGCTTCAGAATGTCGGCTTCGAGCCGGGCGTTGACGAATTGGTTAGGGAACAGTTTGTTGCCCGAGCCATCGAACTGTGCCTTGACCTTGATCGTGCCGGTACTGACATCAACCTGGTTATCCAACGCCAATAACGAACCGGTCGCCAGTAACGCGTTCTTGTTACGGTCATACGCCAGTACGGTAACCGCGCCTCGGCTCATGGATTGGTTGATGGTACCGAGGTCATCTTCGGGCACCGAAAACACCACGGTGGCTGGGTCCAGTTGAGTGATCACGGCAATCCCGGTGGTGCTGGCGCTGGTGACGTAATTGCCGGGGTCGACCAGGCGCAAACCGACCACTCCGTTGATTGGCGAGGTGATGGTGCAGTAACCGACCTGCACTTCAAGATTTTGCGCACTGCCTAGATCGGAGGCAACGGTGCCCTGCTGCTGTTGCACCAACGACGCTTGGGTGTCGAGAATCTGCTGGCTGGTGGAACCGATTTTAATTAATTCGCGAAAACGCGCGAGGTCGCGCTGGGCGTTACTCAAGACGGCTTGATCGTGGGCCAATACGCCCTTGGCTTGGGCCAACTGCGCCTTGAGCGTGCGGTCGTCGATGCGTGCAATGACTTGGCCGCTGCGTACGTGCTGGCCTTCCTTGAATTCCACTGTGCTGAGAATGCCGCTGACTTGCGAGACCACAGTGACGCTGCGGGTTGGCGTCACCGTGCCCAAGGCGTCGATGTACACCGGCACGTCCTGCAATTTGACCGCCACCGCCGCCACTGGCTCGCCCGTGACCGGCGGTTTTGGCTTGGGCTTGGCAGCAAACAGAAAAAACCATACCCCGATGGCCACCAGCAACACTACGACCACACCCACTACCAGACCGAATTTACGCCGTCTGCTCTCCATCAATGCGTTCCCACCCACACCA
>NZ_JAMFRV010000393.1 GCF_026224925.1 Pseudomonas sp.
CCCAAACTCATGCCGCCAATAGCAAGGTAGACCGGCCAGCCATGATCGAGCAAGGTCAACATCACTATGGCGCAGAGCAACATGCTGATGGTGGCGCTGATTTTTGCGCGGCGAGCGATCAGGCGCCCGTTGCGCCAGTTACTCAAGATCGGCCCGAACAGCCGGTGGTTTTCCAACCATGCGCTCAAGCGCGGCGAGCTTTTAGTGGCAGCCCAGGCAGCCAGCAAAATGAACTCAGTGGTGGGCAAACCGGGCACCACAATAGCGATCAAGCCTATAGCCAAGCTGACGTAAGCAATAATGCCGAACAGCACGCGGACGGTTTTTGATCCTGATGCTGTTTGAGGTTTGGGTTCGATGGTCACTATGCGTCTGTCCATTTAACAACCCGGCCAGTTTAACAGTGCTGACAGGTTAACGGGGCTGACCAGGCTGACCGGGCTTGCCGGATTCAGGCGACTTCGACCTTCGGCAAAGGTGTGTAAGCCTTTTGCAGTAACACATTGAAGCGTTCGAATGCGTCGATGGCGCCCTGTTCTACCTGACTTTCTTCTAGCGCACTGAGTTGCAGGTTATCCAGAATATGCACAAAGCTCTTCCAGCCTTCTGCTCGGCCGCCTACCGGTTCACCCAGATGCCGTGCGCCGAAGGTGTCGCTCAGGTTTAAGGCTACGGCGCGCTTGATCAAAAACGCGGCACCGAGCTTGGAGCCTTCGGACACAAACAACCATCCCAGGGCCTGTGCTGTGCTCGGATCAACCAGAGCACCAGCGACGGGATCAGGCAGGGCAGTGTCAAGGTCGTTCAAATCAGCTTTGGCCTGTTCGGCACGGCAACGCTGCGGCAAGTCAGCGAAAATTTCCGCCAGCCGCGGATCGCTGTACAGCGCTTTCAATTCAGTCTGAAAACCATACTGTGCGACGACAAAGCGCGCGTAATTGGCCAGGGTTGCAAACGGTGCGTTGGCTTTGACTGCCTTGTCGAGCTGCTCGTGGGGCGCATGGGTGATTTGGTTCAAGCGTTGTGAGCGCGGGGTGGGGCGGGTTGGATGCAGAGTCATGGGGTCTTCCTTGCTTACCATTTAAAAAACGACGCCGATAACAACCGGCGTCGTCAGCGAATCAGATGTTCCACACCACGTTGACGCCGAAGTTTCGACCCGGCTCAGTCAGGCGACTGAGGTTGGCGGGTGCGGTCGGGGCTGCTTCGCCGGTGCTGTCGTAACCGCGCACGTCGTCCCAGTTCCAGTATTTCTTGTCGGTGAGGTTGTACAGGCCGGCGTTGACGGTCACGTCTTCTGTAACCTTGTAATAGCCGGTCAGATCAAAAACGCCGTAGCCGGGGGTTTTGAACTGGCTGCTGCCGTCCGGCGGATTGAAGGCACCTTTGGTGTTGTCGACCTGTTTCTTGCGTTGAACCAGCGTCCAACTGAGCAAACCGCCATAAGTGTTCTGGTCGTAGCCCAAACCGAAGACACCGGTCAGTGGGTTAACGCTATTGATTGGCTGGCCGGTGTCGTTATTGCGTGCATGGGCATAGGCCACCGAACCTTGGGTGTACAGGCCGGCTGGCGCGCCAAATGCGTCAAGGTTCAAGCGACCCTTGACCTCTGCGCCCTTGATGGTGGCGTGCTTGATGTTGGCGGCTGCGAATTTGAGTTCCGTCGTGCCGGGGGTAATAGCGTCTTCGTTGATGAAGTCGCGGTATTTGTTATAGAACACTGCGACGTCGAAGTTACCGTGCTCAAAATTGCCCCTTAGCCCGGTCTCGTAGCTTTTGCTGGTTTCCGGTTTTAGGTTTGGATTCGGCTCTACGGTGTAGCCACCGGCGGTATTTTCAAAGCGGCCATATAAAGCTTTGGCGGTTGGAGTGCGGAAACCTTCGGCGTATTGGCCGTACCAAGTGTATTGCTCAGTCAGCGCGTAGGTGAGGCCAAATTTGGGCGACAGGCGATGCCACGTCTTGTTTTTATCACTGACGCTGCCTTCGCCCTTTGGATCGACGGTATTTAGAAATTCCTGCGTGATGCGAGGATCAAGCCGGGTGTAGTCGTAGCGCAGGCCAGGCAGGAAGGTCCAGTTATTCCAGCGAATTTCGTCTTGGGTAAACAGCGCGTAGCTAGTGATAGTCGGGTCCGGAAAGTCGCTCGACGGTTTAAACCCTTCCTTCGGGATGTCCTGGCCGATCTCCCGACAGGCGCGAAATACTTCCACGCAGGTGCCGCTGCCCTGGCGTAACCCGGTAACTTTTTGCCGCTTGATGGTGGTGCCGTAGGTCAGTAAATGCTCGGTACTGGCAATCGAAAAGGCTTTATCTAACTGAGCGTCAAAGACCCATTGTTTGTCTTGATAAACGGTGTTGCGGGCACGATCCACTTTATAGCCAGGAGTCCAATACAGCTCCTCTGTGCTTTGATCGGTCTTGGCGATTTGATAATTCAAGCTCCATTTGACGTGATCCACCAACAGGCTATCGAGGGCGAAGCGGTTTTCCAGGCCGAATCGTTCGCGGGTGATGGTGTCGTTCCCCGTGCGTGACTTGTAATAACCGCGCCCACCCACCGGGGTGAAAGGCCCGCCCACTGCGCTTTTCTGGTTGATATCGGTGTCGCTTTTATATTTCTCGTAAGTCAGTCCAAGCCGCGACTCGTCGCCATAATTCCAGCCCAGCTTCGCCAGCACATTGGTGCTGCGCACGTCCTCTGGGTTCGCGGCAGTCCGACCTAGACCGGTGCCGCCGTGGTCATCATAGGATTCGGTTTCGCGACCGTTGCGCTGGCTCAGGTGCAATAAACCGTCGAAAGCGTCATGACGACCGGCGATGGTGGCCGAGTTCAACCAGCTATTGTCCGCCGAGCTGTATCCGGTTTTCAAGCGTGCGCCCACGTCCTGGCCAGGCTTGATGATGTCATCCGGATCGAGGGTGAAATAGCTGACTGCGCCACCAATGGCGCTGCTGCCGTACAGCACCGAGGCCGGACCACGAAGGATCTCTACGCGCTTGATGATTTCCGGGTCCACGTAATTGCGTTGCGACTTGGCATAAGGCCCGTTAGAAAAACTGGCGGGGACTTCAACACCGTCAACTTGGGTCAGGATTCGGTCGCCATCAATGCCGCGGATGTTGTAACCGGTGGTGCCCGCGCGTTGACCGGCGCCACCGACTGACACGCCAGGCTCGTAGCGCACCAGGTCACGGATGCTGTTGACGTTCTGCCGATCAAGTTGATCCCGCTCGTGCACGGTGACGGTGCTGGGCACAGCGTTGATCGGCTGCTCAGTGCGGGTGGCGCTGATGGTGGTTTGCTGCAACATGACAGCATTGCCCAGCGACGCAGCAGCGGCTGCCTCGATGGGCGTCTCGGCATTCGCCGGAGAGCTGAAAGCGCCCGCGGCGATCAAAGCGACGGTGATTGAAGAACGGGTGAAGGTTTTGCTCGGTGACAGCATCGATAGCTCCCTGTCGTGAGGGTCATTCTTTATAGTTACGTACTGATACAAATAAGAATCAGTTGCATTGGCTATAACTAGACGAACGACCAACGGCTACCGCGTAAAAATACTTATCAGTTCAAATCATGCCTCGACGCGACCCCAGCGCAGATCGCCATGATTAGTTTCAGTTCTTTTTGCACCGTGCTGATAGACACGCCAAGTTGTGCCGCTATTTGTGGATAGCTGCAGCCGTGCAGACGATTCAGGGCAAATATTTTTTGCTGGCGTGAACTGAGATCGGTGAGGCTGACGTCGATGCGTTCGAGCAAACGTGTGGCGTGAATCACCTCTTCGGCGCTGCTGTGGGACTGGACAACAGTGCGCAAAATATCGGGCGGGACGTTTTCAATCAGGGTTCGGGCTTGAATGCGTTGCGCACGCAGGTGGTCCAACGCCAGGTTTCGCGCGGTCTGATAGAGAAAGGGCGCCAGATGCTCGATTGAGCGTTCAGCCAAAGCGCGAGTGACGCGCAGGTAGGTGTCGTGCAGCAAGTCTTCAGCCGTACAGGCGTTGCCGACCATCCGCTGTAGCGTGCGCAGCAGAATCGTGCGCTGGGAGAGGAAGAGATCGTTGAAACACGACTGACTCACGGGGATACCCGACCAATAGAAGCAGCAAATGATAATGCTTATCATCTGCGATATTGGTCAAGCAGTTATCCGTGACAGATTATGAGCAAAGCCGCCGAATCACTCAGCGTTGTGCAGTGCCAGGCAGTTGTCTAGCATGCGGTTAGAGAACGCCCATTCGTTGTCATACCAGGCCAAAACTTTCAGCAGTTTGCCGCTAACCTTGGTGTGATTGGCGTCGAAAATCGACGACAGCGGATTGTGATTGAAATCATGAGACACCAGCGGCAGCGTGTTATAGCCGAGCACTTTGGAGTGACGACTGGCTTCCTTGAAAATCGCGTTGACCTCGTCGGCAGTGGTCTCACGCTTGAGCTGCACGGTCAGGTCCACCAGGGAAACGTTGATCACGGGAACCCGTACCGACATGCCGGTGAGTTTGCCCGCCAGCTCCGGCAGTACCAGGCCCACGGCTTCAGCCGCGCCGGTTTTGCTCGGGATCATGTTTTGCGTGGCCGAGCGAGCGCGGTACGGGTCGGTGTGGTAGACGTCGGTCAGGTTCTGGTCGTTGGTGTAGGCGTGAATCGTGGTCATCAAGCCGTTTTCGATGCCCAGCTCGCGGTGTATTACCTGAGCAACCGGCGCCAGGCAGTTAGTGGTGCAAGATGCATTGGAAATAATTTGATGCGATTGACGCAAAACGTCATGGTTAACGCCATAGACCACGGTGGCGTCGGCGCCTTTGGCCGGCGCAGAGATGATCACTTTGCGTGCGCCGGCGGTGATATGCGCGGCGGCTTTGTTACGGTCGGTGAACAGTCCGGTGCATTCGAAGACGACGTCAATGTTCTCGGCTTTCCAGGGCAGGTCGGCCGGATTGCGAATGGCGCTGACCGCAATACGGTCACCGTTAACGGTCAGGCTTTCGTCGTCAAACTCGACCGTGCCGCCGAAATGGCCGTGAACAGTGTCGAATTGCAAAAGATGTGCGTTGATCGAGCTGTCACCCAAATCATTGATGGCGACGACCTGCAGGTCCTGTCGGTAGCCTTGGGTATAGAGTGCGCGTAGGACATTGCGGCCGATTCGGCCAAAGCCATTGATTGCGATACGAAGAGTCATACAGCCGTCCTCTTTGAAATTTGTTGTTGGAATTACAAGATTATTCGCATAAAAATAGAAAACAAGCCTTTTTAATGGCAATATTTTGTTTTATCTACAACGAGTAACCCGTAAGCCCAGTACAGTTGTTCGAAATCATGCCTTTGCGAAGCCTAGGCCTGCCTGCCGAAAATTGGAACAGCCTGAACGGGTCACCTATCCGCTAGCCTGGAGTTCATCACATGCATCCCCGCGTTCTTGAGGTAACCGAGCGACTGATAGCCCGTAGTCGTGCGACACGCGAGCGCTATCTGCACATGATTCGTGGCGCGGCCAGCGATGGTCCGATGCGCGGCAAGCTGCAATGCGCCAACTTCGCCCATGGCGTGGCGAGTTGTGGCACTGAAGACAAGCAAAGCCTGAAAATGATGAACGCCGCTAACGTGGCCATCGTTTCGTCTTACAACGACATGCTGTCGGCGCATCAGCCTTACGAGCACTACCCAGAGCAGATCAAACAGGCCCTGCGCGAAATCGGCTCGGTAGGCCAGTTTGCCGGTGGCGTGCCGGCAATGTGCGACGGCGTCACCCAAGGTGAGCCGGGTATGGAGCTGGGTATCGCCAGCCGCGAAGTGATTGCCATGTCGACGGCTATTGCGCTGTCGCACAACATGTTCGACGCCACCCTGTGCCTGGGCATTTGCGACAAGATCGTTCCGGGCCTATTGATGGGGGCCTTGCGTTTCGGTCATCTGCCGACCTTGTTCGTCCCCGGTGGCCCGATGCCATCTGGTATTTCCAACAAGGAAAAAGCCGACGTCCGCCAGCGTTATGCCGAAGGCAAGGCTACCCGCGAAGAGCTGTTGGACACGGAGATGAAGTCGTACCACAGCCCTGGCACATGTACATTTTACGGCACCGCCAACACCAACCAATTGCTGATGGAAGTCATGGGCCTGCATTTGCCAGGCGCATCCTTCGTCAATCCGTACACCCCGTTGCGCGATGCCCTGACTCGCGAAGCGGCGCACCAAGTCACGCGCATGACCAAGCAAAGCGGGCAGTTCATGCCGCTGGGTGAAATCGTCGACGAGCGGTCGCTGGTGAACTCGATTGTTGCGCTGCATGCGACAGGCGGCTCGACCAACCACACATTGCACATGCCAGCCATCGCCATGGCCGCCGGGATTATCCTGACCTGGCAAGACATGGCTGATTTGTCCGATGTGGTGCCAACCCTGACCCACGTGTATCCAAACGGCAAAGCTGACATCAACCACTTCCAGGCGGCCGGCGGTATGTCGTTCCTGATTCGTGAGTTGCTGGAAGCCGGTTTGCTTCATGAAAACGTTAACACCGTCGCCGGTTTCGGCTTGAGCCGTTACACCCAGGAGCCCTTCCTCGAAAACGGCAAGCTGGTGTGGCGCGAAGGCCCTATCGAGAGCCTCGACCAAGATATCTTGCGCCCAGTTGCTCGTCCGTTCTCGGCCGAAGGCGGCTTGCGCGTGATGGAAGGCAACCTCGGCCGTGGCGTGATGAAGGTGTCAGCGGTTGCACCTGAGCATCAAATCGTCGAAGCCCCTGCGCTGGTATTCCAGGATCAACAAGACCTGGCGGACGCGTTTAAAGCCGGCAAGTTGGAGCGTGACTTCATCGCGGTCATGCGTTTCCAGGGCCCGCGGTCCAACGGCATGCCCGAATTGCACAAGATGACGCCGTTCCTCGGCGTGTTGCAGGACCGCGGTTTCAAAGTCGCGCTGGTCACCGATGGGCGCATGTCTGGCGCGTCCGGGAAGATCCCGGCAGCGATCCATGTTTGCCCTGAAGCGTTTGATGGCGGACCGTTGGCGCTGATTCGTGACGGAGACATTATCCGTCTCGATGGCGTTAAGGGTACATTGCACGTTCTGGTGGAGGCGGCAGAGTTGGCCGCCCGAGAACCTGCAATCGGTTTGCTCGACAACGGTGTGGGTTGTGGGCGCGAACTGTTCGGCTTCATGCGCATGGCCTTCAGCTCGGCAGAGCAGGGCGCAAGTGCCTTTACTTCGGGTCTGGAGACGCTTAAGTGAAATTGGCTTTGGTTGGTGATATTGGCGGCACGAATGCACGGTTTGCCATCTGGGAAGACGATACGTTGCATTCGGTCCGGGTGTTCCCGACCATTGATTACGCCAGCCCGGAAAAGGCCCTTGAGGTTTACCTCGAAGACTTGGACCTGTATCCGGGCGACGTCGGCTCCGTCTGTCTGGCGGTTGCCGGGCCGGTGGGCGGCGATGTATTTCATTTTACCAACAGCCACTGGCGCATCAGCCGTTCAGAATTCTGCGCGCACCTGAAGGTCGATAATCTGCTGATGGTTAACGATTTCACGGCGATGGCACTGGGCATGACCCGGTTGAAAGACGACGAATACCTGACCGTGTGCCATGGCATTTCCGATACTGCGTGTCCGCGTGTGGTCATCGGTCCGGGCACCGGGCTGGGCGTCGGTACGTTGATCGGTCTGGCAGACAACCATTGGATGGCCTTGCCAGGCGAAGGCGGGCACGTTGATTTGCCATTGGGTACGCCTCGGGAAGCGCAAATCTGGGCGCGGTTGATGACTGAACTCGAACACGTCAGCGCTGAAACCATACTCAGCGGTGCGGGTCTGTTATTGCTTTACCAGACAAGCTGTTCGCTGGACAACATTGAGCCGACGCTGAAGTCGCCGGCGGCTATCACCTCGGCTGCAGTGGCTGGAGATCCGGTAGCGGCAGCGGTGCTTGAACAGTTTTGTTGCTGGTTGGGTCGCGTGGCGGGCAATACTGTACTGACCGTTGGCGGTCGCGGCGGTGTCTACATCTGTGGCGGCGTGATACCACGCTTCAGCGATTTTTTCGCGGCCAGCGGTTTTGCCAGATCGTTTGCCGAAAAAGGCTTGATGAAGGATTACTTCAAGGGTGTACCGGTGTGGCTGGTGACCGCAGAATATCCAGGGCTAATGGGCGCCGGGGTAGCGTTACAGCAAGCGTTTGGTCACGCTTAATCGGCGTGATCTCAATTATAAGAAACAGGCTTCATTCATAACAAGGACGACCACGTGAGCTCAGTCAGTAAGTCAATTTTGCTGGTCGATGACGATGAGGAAATTTGTGAATTACTGCAAACCTACCTGAGTCGCTGTGGCTTTTTAGTGCGCACGGTGGGCGATGGTGCCGGTTTTCGCCAAGCGCTCAGCAACGAGCCCAGCGATCTGGTAATCCTCGATGTCATGCTGCCCGACGAAGACGGCTTCAGCCTTTGCCGTTGGGTACGTCAACATCCTCGCTATTCCCAAGTCCCCATCATCATGCTCACGGCCAGTTCCGACGAAGCCGATCGGGTGATCGGTCTGGAGTTGGGCGCCGATGATTACTTGGGTAAACCGTTCAGCCCCCGGGAGTTGCAGGCGCGCATCAAGGCGTTATTGCGACGCGCCCAGTTTGGCCAAGAGCGAGTTAGCGGCGAAGTCTTGGTGTTCGATGAATGGCGGTTGGACATGGTAAGTCATCGGCTATTCCATCGCGATGGCGAGGAGGTCATTCTCTCCGGCGCTGATTTCGCTCTGCTCAAATTGTTTCTGGATAACCCGCAACAAATTCTCGATCGCGACACCATTGGCAACGCCACCCGTGGCCGTGAGTTGATGCCGCTGGAGCGTATCGTCGACATGGCGGTCAGCCGTCTGCGGCAGCGTCTTCGTGATACCGGTAAAGCGCCACGCCTGATTCGCACCGTGCGCGGCAGCGGTTATTTGTTAGCCGCCAACGTGACCTTCCAGGCCAGCCATGCTTACTGAAGCAACGGGCTGGCGCTTTCCGATGCCACGCTCGTTGCTGGGTCGCATGCTACTGCTGACGCTGTTGGTGGTGTTGATGGCGCAAGGGCTGTCCAGTGTGATTTGGGTTTCACAACTGCGTGCGACACAGATGGAAGGGCTGGTCACCAGCGCTCGCAGCCTTGCGCATTCCATGGCCGCCAGCGTCAGTTACTTTCGTTCGCTGCCGGTCGCCTATCGGCCGCTGGTGCTAGATCAACTGCGCAGCATGGGCGGCACGCGGTTTGTGGTGTCGCTCAACGACAAACCCCTGGAAATGGAAGTCCTTGGCCCCACGCCTCGCAAAGACGCAGTGCTGACAGCCGTCGAAGAAGTGCTGCGCCAGCATTTGGGCAGCGATCCGACTATTTTGGTGACGTTCGTACGTCCCGAAGACCTCAGGATTTTTAACGGCGGCCTCAAGCTCGATGAGTTGCCACGCTCGTGGGCGCATTACGCCTTGAGTCTGGAGCCGATCAATCCGCCAGTGTTGGTCACCCAGATCGAACTGTCGCCGGGTGAATGGCTGTACATCGCCTCGTTGCTGCCAGAGCCATATACCACGTTAGAAGAGCAGAACTTGCCGGCTCAGCAGGTCTGGTTCATCGCGTTGACCAGCAGTTTTCTGTTGTTGTTTATTGGTCTTCTGGTGCACTGGCAGAGCCGTCCACTCAAACTGTTGGCCCGCGCCGCGCGGGAAATGTCGTTGGGCACCGTGGTTGAGCCTGTTATCGAAGGCGGCGGCAGTGAGGTGATCGAAGTCAGCCGCGCGTTCAACGCCATGCGTGAACGTATCAGTCGTTACCTCTCTGAGCGCAGTCAGTTATTCAGTGCGATATCCCACGATTTGCGCACGCCCATTACTCGACTTCGCTTGCGCGTTGAGCTGCTGGAAGACGAAAAGGTCCAGGCCAAATTCGGTCGTGATCTCGACGAATTGGAGCTGCTGGTCAAGGGCGCGCTGCAGTGCGTAAAAGACACTGATATTCACGAAAATATCGAGCCGGTGGATCTCAATCACGTATTGGATTGCCTGGTCGAGCCCTATGTTTCACCTGCTGGAAATGGCCGAGTGACCCAACAGGGGCAGGCGAATGCATTGTTCCTGGGCAAGCCACTGGCGCTCAAGCGCTGCATGGGCAACTTGATCGACAATGCGCTCAAATACGGACAAAAGGCTCATCTGCACATCGCTGACGATAAAAATGCGTTTGTTCTGCATGTCGACGACGAAGGCCCAGGCGTACCGGAGCAGCGCCTGGAGCAGGTATTCGAGCCGCATTTTCGTCTGGCCGGCAAACAGCAGCAGGGCTACGGCCTGGGGCTGGGGATAGCACGGAACATTGCCCACAGCCATGGCGGCGAAGTCAGCCTGCAAAACCTTCGTGAAGGCGGGTTGCGTGTGACGCTGAGATTGCCGCGCAATGTGGATTGAAACTCACTGTGGGACAGAATTCATTCGGGAAGGCAGCAACGCTGTCCTTCAGATAAACCCTGTTGGCCGCTTCCCGAATGAATTCGGTCCCACAGATATCTAAGCAAGACCGCGTCGTTCTGTAGTGGCCAACAAGTTGGCTCTACAGATACAGCCCATTTCTACCAATGTAACCATCCTGTGACCTTTGCGCGTCCCTTCGTTACGGTGTCTCCAAATCCCTTGGTTAGAATCCATGCAGCGCAAGCACCAGACTTGCTCATGCATAACAACAAGAAAAGGTAATCAGATGAATTCGATCTCCCGCCTCGCTGCTGTCATTTCTCTCGCTTCGTTGTTCCCTCTGAGCGTTCAAGCTGCTGATTCCAAAGGTACAGTGGAAGTGGTGCACTGGTGGACATCGGGCGGCGAAAAAGCGGCAGTCGACGTATTGAAAGCCCAAGTTGAAAAAGACGGCTTCACTTGGAAAGACGGCGCTGTCGCCGGTGGTGGCGGTTCGACGGCCATGACCGTGCTGAAAAGCCGCGCCGTAGCCGGCAACCCGCCTGGCGTTGCTCAGATCAAAGGGCCGGATATCCAGGAATGGGCGTCCACCGGTTTGCTTGATACTGACGCGCTGAAAGAGGTTGCCAAAGAGGAAAAGTGGGACAGCCTGCTCGATAAAAAAGTCTCGGACACGGTGAAGTACGAAGGTAACTACGTGGCCGTTCCGGTGAACATTCACCGCGTTAACTGGCTGTGGATCAACCCGGCAGTGTTCAAGAAAGCCGGGATCACCAAGAATCCAACTACCCTCGAAGAATTCTATGCGGCCGGTGACAAGCTCAAGGCTGCGGGCTTCATCCCGCTGGCCCACGGCGGTCAGCCTTGGCAGGACAGCACCGTTTTCGAAGCCGTCGTGCTTTCGGTAATGGGGGCCGACGGCTACAAGAAAGCCTTGGTAGATCTCGACGAAAAATCGCTGACCGGTCCGGAAATGGTCAAGTCGCTTACTGAACTGAAGAAAGTCGCCACCTACATGGATCCTGACGGCAAAGGCCAGGACTGGAACCTGGAGGCTGCCAAAGTCATCAACGGCAAGGCCGGCATGCA
>NZ_JAMFRV010000032.1 GCF_026224925.1 Pseudomonas sp.
CCTACACCCTGAACGCACATAATCCAGACTTTATCGCCCTGCACGGCGGTGGCAACGGCATAGAAACGTTCACCTACACCCTCAAGGATGCCGACGGCGATACCAGTCAGGCCAATCTGGTGCTGAACATTCACAACAACGATGACCCGGTGACCCTGGATTGCCTCAATGTCAGAGGCGGTGAGCTGACGGTCTACGAGAAGAACCTCAGCACAGGTACTCATCCTAATGCCGAGGCGTTGACCCAGCGCGGTGAATTCGTGGTCCACGCCCCCGATGGCTTGCAAAGCCTCAACGTTGGCGGGATCAACGTGGTCGTTGGGGGCGTCGTTCAAGGCTTCCCGCTCTCTGTCGACACGGTCATCGGCAGCGTGCTGACGATAACCGGTTACAACGCAGAAACCGGGGTGGTCAGTTACAGCTACACCCTTCAACACAACGCGTTGGAGGCTAATGGCAACGGCGCCAACAGTCTCACCGAACATTTCACGGTGGTTGCAACGGACGGTGATAACAGTTCAGCCACAGGCGTTATCGACGTCAAAGTGGTTGATGACGTGCCGATCGCACATGCCGACACCGCCCATGTCGTGGAAGGCGGCATCGTCAGCGGCAACGTATTGGACAATGACAAGATTGGCGCTGATGGCCCTGGTGCTGGCGGCCCTGTGGTGGGCGTGCGGGCTGGCGGCGACACCTCGCAGGCGGCATACGGGGGCTTGGGCACCTCAATTGCCGGCACCTACGGAACCTTGGTCTTGGACGCGTTTGGCAACGCGACGTACCACAGCTACCCTGACTCGGTGAGTGCGCCGGGCGCGCATGACGTTTTCACCTATTCAATACGCGACGCGGACGGCGACGTCAGCACTACTACGCTCTCGATTGCTGTCGAAGACTCCTGCCTCAAAGCGGTCTCGAATCAATGTGTCACGGTTTTTGAAAGTGCGTTGGACCTGTGCCAAACCGGCCATGACCTCGCGCCCGGCAAGGTGGTCGGCAGCAACCCGGATTCCCCTGCGGAAACCGGATCAGGCTCGTTGGCGGGTTCGGTGTCGGGCGGCGTCGGCGCGGTTAGTTTCAGTCTGGAGGGCAGCCATAACGGAACGCTAACGGGCCATTACGGCGAAATCCACCTCGACAGTAACGGCACTTATACCTACACCCTGACTTCGGCACCGAAAACCTCGCCCATGGCCAACGACGGTGCCAACGTCGAGCACGACAGCTTCACCTACACCGCCACGGACGCCTTGGGTAATACGGTGACCAGCACCATCGTGGTCAACATTGTCGATGACGTCCCCACTGCTGTTTGCAGCGAACGCACGGCGCCGGTAGTGGGGGTCAATTCGAACTTGCTGCTGGTGATTGATGTGTCTGGCAGCATGGCCGATGCCTCCGGAGTGTCGTGTTTTTCACGTTTGGATTTGGCCAAACAGGCCATCTATGCCTTGCTCGACAAGTACGAAGACATGGGCGATGTGAAAGTCCAGATCGTCACCTTTAGCTCAGGTGCGACCGACAAGACGCCAGTCTGGGTCGATATCGACACTGCGAAGTCGATCATCAGCACGTTGTCGGCTGGCGGCAATACCAACTATGACGCAGCGGTTGCGGCGGCCAAGTTGGCGTTCCCTACCGACGGTGCGATAGCCGGTGCGCAAAACGTCGCGTACTTCCTGTCTGACGGTAACCCGACCAACAACCAGAATATTGGCACTGCTGACGAAACTGCGTGGAAAGCTTTCCTCAACGCCAATGACATCAAGGCCTACGCCATTGGCCTCGGCTCGGGGATCAGCAATACCTACCTCGACCCACTGGCGTATGACGGCGCGACTCACACCAACACCAATGCGGTACTGGTCACTGATCTGAATGGTCTTAATGCCGTATTAACCGGCACCGTGCACGGTGTGCCGATTACCGGCAGCTTGATGACGGGTGGCAGCTTTGGCGCCGACGGCGGCTTTATCAAGGCGATCATCGTCGACGGCACGTCTTATCTTTACGACCCGAAAGCCAATCACGGTCAGGGTGGTTTCAGTGTGGTGGGCGCCGGTCACGGCACCTTCGACACTGCTTCCAACAGCGTCACGGTCACCAGCCATAATGGCGGCACGCTGGTGGTGGACATGGACAATGGCGAGTACACCTACACGCCACCCAAAGTGAGCAGCGCAGGCGTTACCGAAACGTTTGGTTTTGTGGCGAGTGACAACGACGGCGACGTGGCGGGCGCTAATCTGGTGGTTCACGTTAATCCCAACGGTCCCCCAGTGGCGGTGGCCGACAATGTGATAACCAACATTCTGTCGCCGAACATTAATGTGCCCGCGCAATTGTTGTTGGCTAATGACACCGATCCCAATGGCGACAAACTGACGGCTTCACCGACTACCTTCAACACCGGTTGGGCTGCGAAAGGCGCCGACTTTACTGCTACCAGTTCGACAGCCATCAAATTCACCGGCATGGGCGATAGCAGCGTCAATCAGTTAAAGACTATTGCGCGCAGTGACTTCTTCGACAGCTCCGGAACGCTGACGGCATTGGTGGTGCTTAACGGTTATTTGGGCGCGACCAATGCTTCGGCAGCCAACGCCCAAGACCTTTACACCGTGACCTTGCACAAAGGTGAAACGGTTACTTTGAGTAATTCCAAGGGTGACGGGCACGTCGCGATGCAATGGCAAGACGTCAATGGCGCGTTCCACACCATCGCCGACGGCAGCACGTTTACCGCTGCGGACGATGGGGTTTATCACCTTCAAGTGAAAAATATCGATAACACGAGCGGCCATCACGTGTCGGCCGCAGAAAGTTATCAACTTAAAGTGCTGGTCGATTACTCCTCCGCCCAGAACGTGACGCCGGATTACCACGGCACTTATACCGTCAATGACGGCCACGGCGGCACCAGCGTGGCCGGCGTTAACATTCATTACCAAGCGGGCAATACGTTACAAGGCACTAACCACAACGACGTGTTGATCGGCGGTCCGGGGAGCGTTCATTTGCACGGCGGCGACGGCAATGACGTGTTGCAAGCCGGCAACGGCAATAACGAGCTGTTCGGTGACAAAGGCAACGACATCCTGATCAGTGGGCCGGGCAATGATTTACTCGATGGCGGTGCGGGTAACAACACCGCCAGCTACGCGAACGCGACGGCGGGTGTGCACGTTGATCTGAGCATTATTACGGCGCAGAACACCATTGGGGCTGGGGTCGATACCTTGGCCCATATCGATAACCTGATCGGCTCGCACTTCAACGACACCCTGACCGGCGGATATGACAACAACATCATCAATGGCGGGCTGGGCAACGATATTCTTAACGGTGGTGGTGGCGACGACATCTTGATCGGTGGCCTGGGTAATAACACCCTGACAGGCGGCAGTGGCAGCGACACTTTCAAATGGGAACAGGGCAATGTCGGGCATGATTTGGTGACCGACTTTAGCATCGGCGTCGACAAACTCGACCTCTCTCAACTGCTCCAGGGCGAGAATTCCAGCACCGCGTCACTGGATGATTATTTGCACTTCAAAGTCAGTGGCAGTGGCGAAAACGTGGTCACCACTATCGAGGTTAACCCCATCGTTGGCCAAGCCCCAACGCAGACCATCGACCTGGCCGGGGTGGATTTGGCCAGCCACTACGGCGTCACGCCGGGGTCCGGCGGGATGATAGCCAGCGGGCACGACACGGCCTCTATTATCAGCGGCATGATCAGCGATCATTCGTTGAAGGTGGACACGGTTTGAGTGCGGGTGGATAGGGTGGCTATCCCCCATGGAACCGAATTCATTCGGGAAGCGTGCGGCGTGGTGTTTCAGGCAGACTGCGCCGCTTGCTGAATGCTGCGCGCCCAAGCGGTTAACGCTGATTGGGCCGCTACCGCTTGTCGGCTTTATCTGTTTGTTCTGCTCGTTCACGCCTCGGTTTTGTCTGCAAAGACCCAGAAATTTGGCGCGAGCCGCCATGCCGCTCAGCCATACCGGCCGTTCCTTTGATGAATTCCGAAGTGGACGTTGCTTGCAATATGGGTGATGCCTAAACGATGGCCTTCTCCTGTTTCACTCAGTGATCGTCATATTTTTGGCGACATTTTATAGTCAGTTTCAATCAACAAAATATCAAGTAAGCCGATAGCAAGGCGACACGAATGTGTGCTGAAAGCACCGTTCCAGAGCTATCCCTTTGCTGGTGCGCACGCCGCACCCACTCGAGTGCGACATGATTGATCTCTCCACCTGGGACCTCTCAATTCCCGTAAATGTACCGGCTACCACCATTGATACGCCGAGACTGGTGGCTGGCTACCAAGATGGTTACTTCCGTTCAGGAGACACATTGTTCTTCTGGGCCCCGGTTACTGGGTCCAAGACAGACAATGCCATTTATCCCCGAACCGAGTTACGCGAGACCTACGCCAGCGGAGCTTTGTACAACTGGCAATACTCCCAGGCGGATAATGTCTTGCGCGCTGCGGTCGCGATAAATCAGGTGCCCTCCACCGGCAAAATCGTGATCGGTCAAATCCACTGCTATGGCAGCACAGAGCCTTTGATCAAGCTGGAGTATCAGTACAAGGAGAAGCTTCAGAGCGGCAACATTGTGGTCAAGTTTCGCCTCACGCCGACCTCGGAGCCGGAAGTGATTCAGATCGCCACAGGTGTGCTGCTCAACGAGCGATTTACCTACAGCATTCACCTGACGCCAATCGGCAATATCACGGTGAACGCTCATGAAATGCAGTGGACCGCTAAATTGGACGGCACCTGGAGTGGCAAATTGTTGTACTTCAAAGCGGGGGTCTATACCCAAGACAACACCGGGTATACGACGGAGGGCGGGGCTGCGACGTTCTATAAGTTGGCGATTTCACATCAGAAGGCGGGATGACCGGAGAGCTGCGTGGTGCCTGAAACAAAGCTTTCGTCGGCAAGCCAACCCCTACAGATTAGTGTTCGGCACAAGATTTGTGCTGATGGATATCCTGTGGGAGCAAGCTTGCTTGCGAAGGCAGCGGCGCGGTGTATCAGATACACCGCATTGCCTTCTTTATCAGTGGTGGCGAGGCTTGAGAATCGCGGGAGCCGGTTTTTCATCCGGGGCCTGACACAGCAGGTAAAGCGCGGTCAGTGCTTCAGGAATCTGCACGATCATGTCGTCCATCAGGTTCGGGTCTTTCGCGATGTCTTCAAACTCTGGCTGCTCATCGAACAAACCTGAACCCACCATCAGCGGCAGCAGCATTTCGCTGACTTCGTCTTCAGCGCTTTCGAACCAGGCGTTTTCACGCAGGAACACACCTTCCATGAAACCGATGCACCAGCCGCGCAATTCCGAGTCGTCCGGGTCATCGCCCAGATCCAGATCGCATGGCAGTTCGAATTCTTCGTCCGAGGCCAGTTGGCGAGCGATGTGCGCCTGCAACTGAATCAGCGTGGCTTCGGTTTCTTCACGTTGCGCGTCGCTTTCATAATGCGGCGGCTCGGAAAAAATCGCGTCGATCCACTCACGAGTAGGTACTGTTTCCGCACAAATCGACAACGCGGTCAGGAAGCCGTGGGCGGCCACATAATCCAACGCTTCGTCGTGCAGCTCGTCAGCGTCGAGGAAGACTTGCAGGCGGGTTAGTTGCTCAGCGAAGGACATTGAAAGACTACCTTGGGAATAAACAATGCTGAATTCTAGGCTGTGTATGGCCTGCGCGCCAGTAAGACAGGTGTTAGATGCTGTTACTCGTTTAATTTCGACCACTGATGTCACTGCTGTCCTTTGCCTGGAAACCCTCGGGTATAATGCCGCGCTTTGCGACGCTGCTCAGGGTTGCGACAGGCTGTAGCAGGATGGTTTCTGCAAATTTTGGGGTTTTTATGCTCGAACAGGCTCAACGCGTACTTAAAGACATCTTCGGCTACGACAGTTTTCGTGGCCGCCAAGGTGCCATTATTGAGCGCGTTGCTCGCGGCGGCGATGCCTTGGTACTGATGCCCACCGGTGGCGGCAAGTCCTTGTGTTTTCAGGTGCCTGGGCTGTTACGGGACGGTTTGGCGGTGGTGGTTTCGCCGCTGATCGCGCTGATGGACGATCAGGTCGCGACCCTTGAGGAACTCGGGGTGTCGGCGGCGGCGCTGAATTCAACCTTAAGCGCCGAGCAGCAACGTGATCTGGCCAACCGGATTCGTCTGGGCGAGATCAAAATGCTTTATCTGGCCCCGGAGCGCCTAGTCCAGCCGCGCATGCTGGCCTTCCTGCAAAACCTGCAAATAGCTTTGTTTGCCATCGATGAAGCCCACTGCGTATCGCAATGGGGCCATGACTTCCGTCCTGAATACTTGAAACTGGGTCAGCTCGCTGAGCTGTTTCCGGACGTACCGCGCATCGCCCTGACCGCTACGGCCGATAAGCGCACCCGGGAAGAAATCGTCGAGCGCCTGCATTTGCAGAAAGCTGAGCGTTTTCTATCGAGTTTTGATCGTCCGAATATCTTCTATCGCATCGTGCCCAAAGAGCAGCCGCGCAAACAGCTATTGGCGTTTCTGTCCGAGCGGCGCAGCGACGCAGGCATCGTTTATTGCTTGTCGCGCAAGAAGGTGGATGAAGTAGCGGCGTTCCTGTGTGAGAACAATTACCCAGCTCTGCCATATCACGCCGGGTTGCCCAACGAGACCCGTGCCGCTAACCAAAAGCGCTTCCTCAATGAGGAAGGTCTGATCATGGTAGCGACCATCGCGTTTGGCATGGGCATCGACAAACCCAACGTACGTTTCGTCGCGCACATGGATTTGCCTAAGTCATTGGAAGCTTATTACCAGGAAACAGGCCGCTCGGGCCGCGATGGCCTGCCTGCCGATGCTTGGATGGCCTACGGTCTGCAAGACGTGTTGATGCTTAAGCAGATGCTGCAGAACTCCGAGGGTGACGAGCGCCACAAGCGTCTTGAGCAACACAAGCTCGACGCCATGTTGTCGCTCTGCGAGGAAACTCGTTGCCGTCGCCAGACGCTGCTGGCGTATTTCGACGAAGACATGCCCAACCCCTGCGGCCATTGCGACAACTGTGTCGACGGTGTGCAGACCTGGGACGCCACCGAGCCTGCGCGTCAGGCGTTGTCGGCAATTTACCGCACCGGCCAGCGCTATGGCGTCGGTCATTTGGTGGACGTGCTGTTGGGTCGTGACAACGACAAAGTCAAAAGCTTTGGCCACCAGCACCTCGCCGTATTCGGCGTTGGAAAGGCCCGTGCCGAAAGTGAGTGGCGCTCCCTGTTTCGCCAATTGGTGGCGCGGGGGCTGGCTGATATCGACCTGGAAGGTTACGGCGGGTTGCGTTTGAGCGACACCTGTCGGCCGTTGTTGCGGGGTGAGGTGACACTGGAATTGCGCCGTGATCTGAAACCACAGACAACCGCGAAAAGTGGCTCAAGCCCGGCCAGCCAATTGGTCCGTGGCGAAGAGCGCGAACAATGGGAAGCGTTGCGTGCCCTGCGGCGCAAATTGGCCGAAGAACACGGGGTGCCGCCTTACGTCATCTTCCCCGACTCCACGCTGCTGGAAATGCTTCGCAGCAAGCCCGGTTCGATGTCGGAAATGGCCCAGGTCAGCGGCGTCGGTGCGCGCAAGCTGGAGCGCTATGGGGAAGCATTCCTCGAAGTCCTCGGCGGTGCAGCAGAGGCGCCAAGAGTTGTCGCCGACCTGCGTCATGAGCTGATCAGCCTGGCCCGCGCCGGGATGACCCCATTGCAGATCGCCGGTCAGTTGCAGTGCTCGGAGAAAAACGTCTATACGATGCTGGCCGAGGCCATCGGCAAGCAGCAGTTATCGCTGGAACAGGCGCTGGATCTTCCTGAAGACCTGCTCAGCGAGGTGCAAGACGCGTTCCTTGACGGCGAAGGGGAGCTGCCGCCTGTCGCGGCCGTGGCCGCACAATTTACCGGCCGGGTGCCCGAAGGTGTTTTGTATTGCGTGCGGGCTGCGTTGCAATCTGAATTCGAAGTCTGAACCTTGACCTAAAGGGCTTATAATCGCTATAAGCGCCTCCCTGCGACAGCGAGGCACTTGCCTACATTGAAGGGGCATGGTTAGCTGGCTAATTATTAGTACAAGCCTTCAATCATGAGTTTCCTATGCCCTTAACTGATCAACACCGCTTCGGTATGCAATTGGCGCATCTGTCCCGCGGCTGGCGCGCCGAGTTGGACCGGCGTCTGGCCGACCTTGGGCTATCACAGGCGCGCTGGCTGGTGTTGCTGCACTTGGCGCGTTTTGACGAGCCGCCGACTCAGCGTGAACTGGCGCAAAGCATCGGGGTAGAAGGCCCAACCCTTGCCCGCTTGCTCGACAGCCTGGAAGCTCAAGGACTGGTTCGGCGTCAGCCCGTGGCTGAGGACCGTCGAGCGAAAAACATCCTGCTGAGTGCGACGGCTCGCCCTTTAATCGAAAAGATCGAGACTATCGCCAACGCGTTGCGCGTTGAGCTGTTTGTGGGCGTTGATGAAGAAGAACTGCGGACCTGCATGCAAGTCCACTCAAGAATTTTGGCAAATCTGGAGAAATCTTGAGCGCCGAGTATTCGGCGAGAGGTAGAGTCTTATAAGTTTGAACATTCTTGAAAGCGTGCGAGCATCACGCTGGAATTGCCCCCATACTCGCGCCATCTACGAGTAGATGTTAAGTGTGCCGAGAAGCCA
>NZ_JAMFRV010000394.1 GCF_026224925.1 Pseudomonas sp.
GGCGACGACGCGCACGTCGACTTCGACCCGGTTGTTGCCTTGAGCCCAACGCAGTTGATCAGCGCGCCATTCCCCGGCCAGTTGGCCATTGACGTTGTCGAGTTGTAAGCCTGGCACCCACCCCCGCACCCAGCGGCTGCCCGCTTGGGTACTTAGGACCGTGTAAAGCCCAAGCACCAACAGGGCCAACAGCGAAAAAATTGCAATCAGACTGATGCCGGTAATCTTCGTTGCGCGCCTCACAGTTCAGGCCCCATGGAGAAGTGCAGACGAATCCCGCCGTCATCATCCAGTGCATGGGCCAGATCCAGGCGCAACGGTCCGACGGGCGATACCCAGCGGATGCCAATCCCGACACCGGTTTTCAGGCTGGGAAGCTGTAAAGAGTTAAAGGCGTTGCCCTGATCGACAAACGTCGCAATCCGCCACTTTTCAGCGATGGAGTATTGATACTCAACGCTACCGGCCACCATGTATCGCCCCCCAACCCGATCGCCTTGCGAGTTGGTTGGCGAGAGCATCTGGTAATCGTAACCGCGCACGCTTTGATCGCCACCGGCAAAAAAGCGCAGCGAAGGTGGGATCGACTGATAGCCGTTGGTGGCGCTGCCGCCAAATTGGATGCGGCCTAAAAACCGGTGATTCTGGAACACTGTGGTCAAGCCTTTAAGCAAAACGTCGCCGTGCAGCAAGTTGGTGTCCGAGCCCAGACCTTCCTTGGCCACCTGAGCATCGAACTGCAAGCGGTAACCATTTTGCGGGTCGATCCGGTTATCGCTGCGCAGAAATGAATAACTGACGCCCGGCAACAACAGAGTGCTGAGCCCTGCGTCATCACCGAGGCGGTACTCTTCACGCTGCCATTTCAATGACAGCACCCGCTCCCAACCGCTGGGCAGTTTGCTGTGCCATTCGGGGCCTATGGTCAGCAGCTTGCTCACGCTGTCGCTGTCGGCAATCTCTTCGTACTGATACCCGCCGGCGAAACGCAGTTTGTCGGTCAACGGAGGGTCCAGCGGGATGTCGTACCACACGCCGACGTTTTGCTTGGGCGCTGACAACTCCATCTCCACGCCATAACTGTCGCCCTGCGGATTGACCCAATGCCGGGTCCAGTTGGCTTTGCCGCGCACGCCCACGTCGGTAGAAAAACCAATACCCAAGCCAACCGTGCGCGGTTTGCGCGTCTCCAGTTGGACCGACACTGGAATCACTTGAGCCACCGCAGCCGTCGGAGCTGCGTCAACGCGTACGCCCTCAAAGTAACCGCTTGATTGCAGGTTCTGATTGAGCTCGGCGATCAGCTCCGAGTCGTACGGAGTATCGGCTTTAAAGGGCACCATACGTTGCATCAAGTCGTCGTCGAAGGGCGCGTCGCCCGTGAAACTGACTTTGCCCAACACATAGCGTGGGCCGCTTTCATATACCAACTCTATATCGGCGACGCCGGCCTTTGGATCAATCGCCAACCGCTGCTGGGTGAAGTGCCCGCTGAAGAAGCCATAGCGCGAAGCCTGATTCAAAATCAGGCGCTTGGCGTCTTCGTAGTAGCCGTGATTGAGTACGGCACCGGGTTTCAGAGCCTCGCTTGCCGGTACGCGAAATGCCTTGAGTGACGCGGCAGGACCCTCAACCCTTAGCGTGACGGTACGCAAATGCACAGGGTCGCCGGGCTCGATGTCGATGACCAGGCGCAGGTCTTTGTCCTTTCCATGCTGCACATTGCTGTTAATCCGCGCATGGTAATAGCCCAACGCTTGCGCGGCTTTCAACGCCTCGGCCTCGGCCCCCACGCTAAAACGGCGCAACGTTTCTTCATCACGCTCGCCAAGGCTGCCCACGTACCCTTCGACGTTGGCTTTGAGTTCAGCATTGGAGGGCTTGATCCTGACATCCAACTGCGTTTGGGCGAGCGCCGCGAAACTGCTGAGCTGGACGGTAAACAACAGGATAAAACCGCGGGTGAATTTTTCGTAAAACTTCATAGGCGCGGATGCTA
>NZ_JAMFRV010000395.1 GCF_026224925.1 Pseudomonas sp.
AAGGCGGCCATCTGTGCAACCTTGCGCTCATTGAACGCCATCTTTTTCTCCTTGATTGTCACGAAAGTAGCCGTAACGCTCATGATTTGTTGCTCTATCCGCAAACGCGACCAGCTCATCGCTGGGGACCGGAGGAGTATGGGCTTGCAGGATATTGAGCTCAAGTCAGCCAAAGCGGACGGAAAGGGTAGGATGTGAGAAGGCAAAGTGATGCCTAAAACGACATAAGGTTTGAAAGGATTGTACCCCTGAGGGGAAGCGACGAATGTTGATAATCACGGGATGTAAAAAAGCCCCGAGTCGTGAGAATCGGGGCTTTGGGTCTTGGTGCCGAAAATAGGAATCGAACCTACGACCTTCGCGTTACGAGTGCGCTGCTCTACCGGACTGAGCTATTTCGGCGATTGAGAGAGGCTAGCATTGAGCCAACCCTCTCACAACTAAACCCTAGCCCAACAAACGTGGCATTGAGACGGCCATAACCGGCAGCCTATGACAGGCCCAACCCCGATTCGAACGTCTCCAGTAAGGCTTAGTTCCTGACGTAGCCGTTAGCTACGCAGGCACCGCCCCATGTCCAAGTTATAGCAGTGTTAGCGACTGGTGCGGAAGGTGTAAGTGTGCATGTATCCCCAGCCACAATCCCTTTATATGCATTTGGTGTAGCAGTAATCATAGCGCTCGAAGCAGTGATTGCAATACTGGACAAAGCGGGCCCAGCACCTGGCATAGTTATACCTATAAGCGCTGGGGTATCACAACCAATATAGTTTCCAGCGCCTACGGCTAGCTGCTGAGCACAAATACTGATGGCAGCCTTTATTGGGTCCATAGCAGACGTGATCTCTGCATAGGCCGCTTTCTTGATGTAATTCTGATAAGCAGGTAGGGCCACGGCCGCCAGAATCCCGACAATCGCAACCACGATCATCAGTTCGATAAGTGTGAAGCCTTTTTGCAATTTCATGATGTCTCTCCGCACGTCAATTAAGTACCGTCTGAAACTAACCGAAGCACGGCCCGTGCCAAGCCGTTCAATCCGCCGTTTCAAGGTATGACCGCTCGCTTGCGCAGGAAAACGACGCCTACAACCGCACAAACTGACAATTTTGGTCAGTTTTTCTTCGAAGATTTGGCAGCGCAGCCCGACTACGCTATAACCGTCACACTGTCTGTATCTGGTGGTTTTATGACTGATGTCGCTTTAACAGGTTTGGCGAAACAATTGGTAGTCGCCGAATTACTCAATGAAAAAGCAGCGCTGGACGCTTATCAAAAAGCTCAACGAAGTAAAATTTCGATTGTCAGCTACCTGGTACAGAACAAGCTGGTGAAGAGTCTGGTGCTGGCAGAAATTGCATCGGAGCAATTCGGGGTGCCGTTCATGGACCTGAGTACTCTCGACAAAGAGGGGCAGCCAAACGGTCTAGTGAGTGAAAAATTGATTCGCCAACACCACGCACTGCCTCTGTGGCGGCGTGGTAACAAATTATTTGTCGGTGTGTCTGACCCAACGAATCACCAAGCCATTACTGACATTCAGTTCAGCACGGGGCTGACTACCGAAGCCATCTTAGTGGAAGATGACAAGCTCAGCGCTGCGATCGAAAAATTCTTCGAAGGCTCCAACGCTAGCTTGGGCGACATGGCAGATGTCGACCTGGAAAATCTCGATATCGAGAGCCTGGACGACAAGAAGCAGGATTCCATAGCAGGGCAAGACGCAGACGACGCACCGGTCGTTCGCTTCGTTAACAAAATGTTGCTGGACGCCATTAAGCTGGGTTCATCCGACCTGCACTTTGAGCCGTACGAAAAAACTTACCGCGTGCGTCTGCGAACCGATGGCATTCTTCACGAAGTGGCCAAGCCGCCCATTCATTTGGCCGGCAGAATTGCTGCGCGATTAAAGGTTATGGCAAGCCTTGATATTTCCGAACGGCGGCGCCCACAAGATGGGCGGATCAAGCTGCGAATTTCAAAAACCAAGGCCATCGATTTCCGTGTTAATACATTGCCCACTTTATGGGGCGAAAAAATCGTAATGCGGATTCTCGACCCCTCGTCAGCACAGATGGGCATCGACGCACTTGGCTATGAACCGGAACAAAAGGAACTCTACCTCGCAGCGCTGAAACAGCCACAAGGCATGATTTTGGTAACAGGTCCAACCGGCTCAGGTAAAACGGTATCGCTGTATACGGGGCTAAATATTCTCAACACCGTGGACATCAATATCTCCACGGCCGAAGACCCGGTTGAAATCAACCTGGAAGGCATCAATCAGGTCAACGTCAACCCACGGCAAGGCATGGACTTTTCGCAGGCACTGCGCGCCTTTCTGCGTCAGGATCCGGACGTAATCATGGTCGGAGAAATCCGTGACCTAGAAACTGCCGAGATTGCCATCAAAGCATCGCAAACCGGGCACATGGTGTTATCCACCCTGCACACCAACAGTGCCGCTGAAACATTGACCCGCTTGCAGCACATGGGTGTGGCTTCATTCAACATTGCCACGGCTATTAACCTGATCATCGCTCAGCGACTCGCACGTAAGCTATGCCCAGCGTGCAAGAAAGAAAGCGATATACCTCACGAAACGCTGATCAAAGAAGGCTTTCCCGAGGCTAAAATCGGCACATTCAAACTCTACGCTCCTGTTGGGTGCGATAATTGCAATAACGGCTATAAAGGGCGAGTCGGTATTTATGAGGTGGTGAAAAACACCCCAGAATTACAACGGCTCATCATGGAAGAAGGTAATTCGATGGATATCGCTATTCAGATGCGCAAAGACGGTTTCAACGACCTGCGTACTTCCGGATTGATGAAAGCGATGCAGGGCGTGACCAGTCTTGAAGAAATCAACCGCGTGACCAAGGATTAAGCATGGCGACCAAGGCAGTAAAAGTCAGTGTTTATTCGTGGGAAGGCACGGACAGGAAAGGCGCAAAGCTGACTGGGGAATTGAACGGGCACAATCAGGCGTTGATCAAGGCCCAATTGCGCAAGCAGGGCATCACCCCCCTTAAGGTGCGTAAGAAATCCATCTCGATTTTCGGTGAAGGCAAAAAAATAAAGCCCATGGATATCGCGTTCTTTACGCGACAAATGGCGACCATGATGAAAGCAGGGGTTCCGCTGCTACAGTCTTTCGACATCATTGGGGAAAGCTCTGGCAATCCTAGAATGCGCTCCCTGGTAAATGAAATAAAACAAGAAGTCGCAGCAGGCAACAGCTTCGCTTTTGCGTTAAAGAAAAAACCAGAATATTTTGACGATTTGTATTGCAGCCTGGTTGACGCAGGCGAGCAAGCGGGCGCGCTTGAGGCGTTGCTGGCACGAGTCGCAACCTATAAAGAGAAAACCGAGGCCCTTAAGGCAAAAATCAAAAAGGCTATGACCTACCCTATCGCAGTGGTGATCGTAGCGCTGATTGTTTCAGCGATTTTGTTGATAAAGGTTGTGCCTCAATTTCAGTCTGTTTTCTCCAGTTTCGGGGCGAAACTACCTGCATTCACACTGATGGTCATCGGTCTGTCTGAGCTTTTGCAAAAGTGGTGGTATATCGTTATTGCCGGAATGTGGTTGGCCATATTCTTATTTAGGCGCGCTTATAAAACCTCGCAAAAATTTCGCGACACACTTGATAGAGCGTTATTGAAAGTTCCGGTTATCGGACCCTTAATTTACAAGTCATCGGTCGCTCGATATGCACGAACTTTGTCCACAACGTTCGCTGCAGGCGTACCACTGGTCGAGGCGCTCGATTCTGTCGCCGGGGCCACCGGCAACGTTGTGTTCAAAAATGCCGTCAACCAAATTAAATTAGATGTTTCCACCGGCATACAATTGAATGTCTCCATGCGCAGCACTGGCGTATTCCCGACCTTAGCCATTCAAATGGCCGCCATTGGCGAAGAGTCCGGCTCGCTCGACGGAATGCTCGATAAAGTCGCCACTTACTACGAAGACGAAGTCGACGGCATGGTCGACAACATTACCTCCCTCATGGAGCCGTTCATCATGGCCGTTCTAGGCGTGGTCGTCGGCGGCCTCGTCATCGCCATGTACCTCCCTATCTTCCAGCTCGGTAACGTAGTCTAAAACATGCCCCTGATTAACCTCTTGGCCAGCTCACCGCTGGCCTTTGTCATTTGCACCCTCGTGTTAGGCCTCTTGGTCGGCAGCTTCCTTAACGTCGTCATCTACCGCCTGCCCATCATGCTAGACCGTGACTGGAAGTCCCAATCCCGCGAAATGCTCTCGCTCCCCGCCGAACCAGAGCCCGACACCTTCAACCTGATGCTCCCTCACTCGCGCTGCCCACACTGCGCCCATAAAATCCGTGCTTGGGAAAACCTGCCCGTTATCAGCTACCTGTTTCTCGGCGGCAAGTGTTCCAGCTGTAAGGCACCGATCAGCAAACGTTACCCCATCGTTGAGCTCGCCTGCGGATTGCTCTCGGCGTTTATTGCCTGGCATTTCGGGTTTGGCTGGCAGGCGGCGGCGATGTTGGTGCTGGCGTGGGGTTTGTTGGCAATGAGTTTGATCGATGCGGATCATCAGCTGTTGCCAGATGCGCTGGTGTTGCCGCTGTTGTGGTTGGGCTTGATCGTTAACACCTTTGGCCTATTCACCAACTTGCACGATGCGTTGTGGGGGGCAGTGGCGGGTTATATGAGCCTGTGGCTGGTGTTTTGGCTGTTCAAGTTGGTCACCGGCAAGGAAGGCATGGGTTATGGCGACTTCAAGTTGCTGGCGATGCTCGGTGCTTGGGGTGGCTGGCAGATACTTCCGCTGACGATTTTGTTGTCGTCGCTGGTGGGCGCGGTGTTGGGCCTGATTATGTTGCGCCTGCGCAATGCCAGCACTAGCACGCCGATCCCCTTCGGTCCTTATTTAGCAATCGCGGGCTGGATCGCTTTGCTCTGGGGTGGTCAAATAACCGACACCTACATGCAGTTTGCCGGTTTTAGATGACTAACCCTGTTTTCAAACCCTGGATTCTCGGCCTTACCGGTGGCATCGGCAGCGGTAAGAGTGCGGCTGCCCAGCACTTTGTCGACTTAGGCGTGCACTTGGTGGACGCCGATCATGCCGCCCGCTGGGTGGTGGAACCTGGCCGTCCGGCGCTGGCGCAGATTGCCGAGCATTTTGGCCCGAGTGTGCTGCAGCCCGACGGCCAACTGGACCGCAGTGCATTACGCGGCCTGATCTTTCAGCACCCTGAACAACGGCGCTGGCTTGAAGCTTTGCTGCATCCGCTGATCGGCCAAGAGATCGTGAACTACCTGGCTCGGGCAGAATCGCCCTATGCGATTTTGGTTTCGCCGCTGTTGGTGGAGTCGGGTCAGTACAAGATGACGCAACGGGTATTGGTGATCGATGCTCCGGAGGCTCTGCAAATCCAGCGCACCATGCTGCGCGACAGCACCAGCGAGGAACAGGTGAAGGCCATTCTCAGTGTTCAGGCGCATCGCGAGTTGCGCCTAAGCCATGCTGATGATGTGCTGGTCAACGACCGCGATCCTGCTTGGCTGAAAAGCGAAGTCGAGCGCCTGCATCACTTTTATTTAACCTTACATGGAGGCCAACCATGAGCCAGCCCTTGACCGTCGAATGCCCTACCTGTGGCGCCCCTGTGGAATGGAGCGCCGCTAGCCTGTTCCGGCCGTTCTGTTCTGATCGCTGCAAATTGATCGACTTGGGCGCGTGGGCCTCCGAAGAGCACGCGATTCCGGTCAGCCCGGACGCTGAAGATGAGTCGTTCTCCGGCGATTTCCCGTCACGGGAACATTGATCCAGCGCGGCCGCCGATTGCAACGATCAGCGGCCGCCCTTTGATGGCCCGTCCTCATTCCAAGGCGCGGACAGGTAACGGGTACGGTTGAAGGTCTCCAGCCATTCGGGACAGAACACCACCAACGCGCTGACGACCATGCCGTTGATGAAGGCTTCCGGGAAGATGATCAGCCACAGGTAGCCGACAAAATCCTCCAGCCACTCCGGCATCGCGAACAACCCATCAAACCACAGCACCACCAAGCCCAGCAGCAGGCACAACAAAGCCGATAATGCCGCCGCCAGAAAGCCCGAGCAGTAGATATACACAAAGGGGTTTTTCGGCTGAGCGCGCTCGACCAACAGGGCGCAGGTTTCGGTCACCAGCACCGGCAACGCGATCAATAGCAAGCCGTTCACGCCCAGCGCGGCAAGGTCTTGTCGACCGAGCAATAGCAAACCCAGTTGCGCCACCAGCCCACCGACGATCGCCAGCGGCCAATCGAGTAGTAGCGTGACAGCGGTCATGCCAATGAAGTGATACGAGACGCCCGTGTCGAAATCCCGGCGCACCAGCCATAGCAGAAACAGCGCGAACACCGTGCCGTAAAACAGATGTTGGCGCCTGGCATCGGTGAACAGCTCGACCCACGGTGCACGCCAAATTGCCCACAGCACTACCGGCACATACAGCACCCACCCCAAGGTCATGGTTTCGGCTGACAGCACTTGGGCGCTGATCATGGCGCGTAGCAGAGCAGTAGAACCAGGCAAATGCTCACACAGATCTCCTTGTTATAGGTTCTGATTGTCGAGGCGAAGACGCTAGAAAGTCTAGCTTGCCTTAATCTTGCTTTCAGTTATCACGATTTGAACGCTAAGCTTGGGCTATGGATGACTCTGACTACTTACGCCTGCTCACGATCCAGGCCGAACAAGCCAACGCGTTTCTCTCCAATGCGCGTAAGTGGGAGCGTGAGCGCTGGGTTTGCCAGCGGCTGTTGCAGGGCCTGAACATCCCGCACCGCAATGAAGACTTCACCCCGGCCGGACAAGAGCCCCCCGATGTGTTGTTTCGCGACGCCAGTTTTGAGGTGTTTTTTGTGCTTGATGAAGGTCGACGCCTGAACGACGAATGGCGCGAGGAATTGCAACGGCGGCGCAGTGCATTTTCCTTGAGCCAACTGGTGCGCCGTGAAGCAAAACCCAAACGTATTTCCGCGCCAGAACTGCTGCAGCGGCTGGCACCCACCTTGCGCAAGAAAGCGCACAACTACCGCGAGCGTGGCCTGGATTTGTCCGAGTTGGATATCATTGCCTTCGCCAGCCTCAAGCGTGAAGTACTTGATTTGAACAGCCATTTCCCACCGCCAACCGAATACCTGCGCCAAGGTTGGCGCTCCCTGTCATTGGTCGGACCGACCTTCGCACGTGTGTTGTTTGCCCATCCTGGAGCACCGGACTTCTTACGGACCAACCTCGGCCGCAGTGTGGTGTTCGACGTCGGTATCAGCTTATGAGTCCGCTGCAGGAACTGCTCGCCGACGTGCCGCAGCAGGGTCGGGTGCGCTGGATTGGCGTGCGCCCTGAATCGCGTGTGGACATGATCGAGCTTGAAGCAGCGGAGGCACGCCGCGAAGCAGGACTGACCGGTGATCACTCACGACCCGGCCCGCGTAACGCACGGCAGGTGACGCTGATCCAATGGGAGCATCTGGCGGTAGTCAGCTCGTTGCTGGGCCGCGCTGAAGATAACCCCATTGTGCCGCAAGATTTGCGGCGTAATCTGGTGATCAGCGGGATCAATTTGTTCAGCCTCAAGGGTCGACGCTTCAAGGTCGGTCAGGCGATTCTGGAAACCACGGGATGGTGTCAACCTTGCGCGCGCCTCGAACATCGCCTCGGCCACGGTACGTTTCAAGCTGTGCGCGGCCATGGCGGAATTACCGCGCGAGTGCTACAAAGCGGAATCATTCGCCTGGATGACGCCCTGCGTGTCGAACCGCTGGAGTTTATTCCAACCTGATTTTTACTCGCGTGTTTCATTTCAAATGAGGCTCACATGACCAGCCGCCTGAACCCTGACGACCAACAACGTGTCGAAGAGTACCTGCAAACTTCCCAGAATCAAGTCGAGCGCCGGCCTTTTCGGCCATGGCTGCTCCTTATTGTGGTGGTGGCCGTCACGGTTGGCCTAGGCTTGCTGAGCCGTTTCTTGAGCTACATGGCGCTATGAACTGACTGGCGCCCGTGCTCATCCCCCCGAATTCCTTAGCCTTATGAGATACCTTAATGACCCATCGCATCGTAATCGTTGGCGGAGGCGCCGGCGGTCTGGAGCTGGCTACCGGCCTGGGTAAAACCCTGGGCAAACGCGGCACCGCCAGTGTCGTGTTGGTCGACGCCAACCTGACGCACATCTGGAAACCATTGCTGCATGAAGTGGCCGCGGGCTCGTTGAATTCATATGAAGACGAGCTCAACTATGTGGCCCAGGCCAAGTGGAATAACTTCCAGTTTCAACTCGGGCGTATGACCGGACTGGACCGCGCCAATAAACAATTGCACTTGGCCGCAACCCTGGATGAGGACGGCAACGAGCTGGTTCCGGCTCGCAGCCTGGAGTACGACTCGCTGGTGATCTCCGTCGGTAGCACCACCAATGACTTCAATACCCTAGGTGCCGCTGAACATTGTTTGTTTCTGGACACGCGCAAACAGGCCGAACGCTTCCATCAGCAGTTGCTCAACCGCTACCTGCGCGCCCATGCCGGACAGACCGATGTCACCGAAGAAATCACCGTGGCGATTGTCGGCGCAGGTGCGACGGGGGTTGAGCTGGCCGCCGAACTGCATAACGCCGCCCATGAGTTGGCCGCGTATGGCTTGGGCCGCATCAAGCCGGAGAACTTGCGCATTACCTTGATAGAGGCGGGCCATAGGGTGCTCCCGGCATTGCCAGAGCGTATCGGCGGCCCGGTGCACAAAACCCTGGAGAAGCTCGGCGTAACGGTACTGACCAACGCTGCGGTCAGCGAAGTCACTGCCGACAGTTTAATCACGGCCAACGGCCAAGTGATTCCGGCGACTCTAAAGGTCTGGGCAGCGGGTATTCGTGCGCCTATGTTTCTCAAGGACCTGGACGGGCTGGAGAGCAACCGCATCAATCAGCTGCAAGTGCGCCCTACCCTGCAGACTACCCGCGACGATAATATCTTTGCCTTCGGCGACTGCGCAGCTTGCCCACAACCGGGTACTGACCGGAACGTACCCCCACGGGCGCAAGCGGCTCACCAGCAGGCCTCACTGCTGATCAAATCGCTGAAGCTGCGGATCGAAGGCCAGAGTTTGCCTGCGTACAAATACCGTGATTACGGCTCATTGATCTCGCTGTCGAGTTTTTCAGCGGTGGGTAACTTGATGGGCAATCTAATGGGCAGCGTGATGCTTGAAGGCTGGCTGGCACGGATGTTCTATGTGTCGCTGTATCGCATGCACCAGATGGCGCTGTACGGGATGTTCCGTACAGCGATGCTGATGCTCAGTAGCCGGATTGGCAAAGGGACAGAGCCGAGGATGAAGCTGCATTAAATCCGCGCCCGAGGGCAGGCCATGAATCAACTTTATGGCCTGCCACATATCCAACTATAGGAGTGGGGAACCCTGTGGGACCGAATTTATTCGGGAAGGCATCTGCATATTCAACACCCTCGGTGGCTGACCCACCGCATTCGCGAATGAATTCGCTCCCACCGGGATTAGATTCATCCTCGGGCTTGCATACAGCAGACCTCAACGATCCAGCCAAATCCCAGGCATAAAAAAAGCGTCCCGAAGGACGCTTTCTTTAATTGGCTTCGATGCGCGGAGCATCTGGCCTGTATCTTCAAACCCAAAACAACAAGGGTAGAAAATGGTCGGGGTAAGGGGATTCGAACTCCTGACATCCTGCTCCCAAAGCAGGCGCGCTACCGGACTGCGCTATACC
>NZ_JAMFRV010000396.1 GCF_026224925.1 Pseudomonas sp.
GAGGACATCTCCACCGATGGCACCCGTAAATGGGTCGTCCGTGTAGAGTCCGGCAGCTGTGTCGAGACCGTTTACATCCCCCAGGGCAAGCGCGGTACGTTGTGCGTTTCGTCCCAAGCGGGGTGTGCGCTGGATTGCAGTTTCTGCTCCACCGGCAAACAAGGCTTCAACAGCAACCTCACCGCCGCTGAAGTCATCGGTCAGGTGTGGATTGCCAACAAATCGTTTGGCAGTATCCCTGCTACGGTCGACCGTGCCATTACCAACGTGGTAATGATGGGCATGGGCGAGCCGCTGCTCAATTTCGACAATGTCATTTCTGCCATGCAACTGATGATGGATGACCTTGGCTATGGCATTTCCAAGCGCCGGGTGACGTTGTCCACCTCTGGCGTGGTACCAATGATCGACGAGCTATCCAAGCACGTCGACGTTTCGCTGGCTCTGTCGCTGCATGCCCCTAACGACGAGCTGCGCAGCCAACTGGTACCGATCAACAAAAAGTATCCGCTTAAGGTCCTGCTTGAGTCTTGCCAACGCTATATGGCGTCGCTGGGCGAAAAACGCGTGTTGACCATCGAATACACCATGTTGAAAGACATCAACGACAAGGTTGAGCACGCCATCGAAATGGCTGAGTTGCTCAAGGACATCCCTTGCAAGATCAACTTGATCCCGTTTAACCCGTTCCCGCACTCGGGCTACGAGCGCCCTAGCAATAATGCGATCCGCCGTTTCCAGGATCAGTTGCATCAAGCCGGTTACAACGTCACTGTGCGCACCACCCGTGGCGAAGATATCGACGCTGCATGTGGCCAGTTGGTGGGCATGGTCAATGACCGTACTCGCCGCAGCGAACGTTATATTGCCGTGCGTGAGTTGAGTGCCGAGGCCGATCTGGTCCAAAGCGCCGCGACGCAAAACTGATCGGGACTATGTTAATGAGCCTGCGCACTGCGCTGTTGCTGTGTTTAGTTAACGTGCTGGTCGGCTGTGTGTCGTCGGGCAGCATTAACCCGTTGAGCACCAGCAAGGGCCGGGACGAGGCGCGCTTGGCCTATGTGCAATTGGGTGTGGGTTATTTACAGCAAGGTCAAACGGAACTGGCCAAGGTTCCACTGAAAAAAGCCCTCGACATGGACAGCTCCGACGCTGATGCCAACGCCGCATTAGCGCTGGTCTTTCAGGCCGAGATGGAGCCCGAGCTTGCCGACAAACAGTTTCTCAAGGCACTGTCGTCCCGTCCTGGCGACGCGCGCATCCTGAATAACTACGGCAGCTTTCTCTACGAACAAAAGCGCTACAAAGAAGCTTATGAGCGTTTTCAACAGGCTGCTGCGGACACTCTGTACCCAGAGCGCTCCAGGGTTTTCGAGAGCCTGGGGATGACCTCGATGAGGTTGGGGCAGCGTGATGAAGCCCTGACGTTTTTCACCAAGGCCTTGGGGTTGAACCCTCGGCAGCCGCGTACTTTGCTGGAAATGGCTGAGTTGTCTTACGAAGACGGGCATTATGTACCCTCGCACGACTATTACGACCGTTTTAGCCAACTCAGTGATCAAAATGCACGTAGTCTATTGCTCGGTGTGCGATTGGCTAAGCGTTACGATGATCGCAACAAGGCAGCCAGCTATGGCTTGCAATTAAAAAGACTCTATCCCGGTTCGCCGGAATATCAGCAATACCAGGCGGAGCAATGATGAAAGCGGCGCATCCTGAAGTTGTAGCAGCCACTCGCGTGAATCCTGGTGAAACATTGCGTAAGGGCCGTGAGAGTAAGAACTGGTCGCTGCCTGATGTGGCTTCCAGGCTCAACCTCACCGTGGCGTCGTTAGGCAACGTAGAAACTGGCGATTTTGATAAGCTGCCCGGGCATACTTTTGCCCGCGGTTATATCCGTGCCTACGCCAAACTGCTCGGCCTTGATCAGACCGCACTTGTTCAGCAATTTGACCACTACACCGGGACAGATTCCCACGGCAGTAATGTTCACAGCCTTGGCCGTATCGAAGAACCCGTGCGTCTGTCGCACAATATTCTGCGCATTGTCAGCCTGCTGTTGCTGGTCGTGCTAGTGGGTGCTGGCTTCTTCTGGTGGCAAGACCAGGCAACCCTGCGTGGCAAAGACCCGGTTAGCACTAACCTTGAACATGTCGAAGTCGAAAGTGCTGATGGCACCACTCAGATTCACCCGCTGGATGGACCGGAAGACCAAGCGGTAGCTCAATCTCAAGGCACCCCTTCATCATTGCCGCTTCCCTCCGGTACTCAAACCGCTGAAGTCGCGCCAGTCGTGCCTCCCGTTGTAGCGCCTACTGTCAACGTTCCAGCGGCGCCCGTCCATGTTGTTCCGGTGACACCGACCACCACCGTTGCGCCGACACCGGCAACAACCACGCCGGCGACTCCTCCAGGCACGCCTTCGACTCCAGTTGCTGGCGCCGGGTTGGTCAATCTGAACTTCTCTGCCGATTGCTGGACTCAAGTGACCGACGGCAACGGTAAAGTGCTGCTCAGTGGTGTCAAGCGTAAAGGTGAGAACCTGGACGTTAGCGGCAAACCGCCGCTGACCCTGCGGCTGGGATTTGCGCGGGGAGTTCAGGTGACCTATAACGGCCAGTCCGTTGATCTGGCTCCTTACTCAAGTGGCGAGACTGCTCGCCTAAAATTAGGGCAATAAGTCATGCACGGCGAATCCCCTATCAAGCGTCGCGAAACGCGTAAAATTTGGGTCGGCTCGGTTCCAGTAGGCGGCGATGCTCCTATTGCCGTGCAGAGCATGACCAACAGCGATACCAACGACGTCGCGGCGACGGTTGCGCAGATCAATCGTCTGGAAGCTGCAGGCGTCGACATCGTGCGAATTTCGGTGCCGGACATGGACGCTGCCGAGGCGTTTGGCCGGATCAAGAAACTGGTCAAAGTGCCGTTGGTTGCCGACATCCACTTTGATTACAAGATCGCGTTGCGCGTTGCCGAGCTGGGCGTCGATTGCCTGCGGATTAATCCGGGCAACATCGGCCGCGAAGACCGGGTGCGCGCTGTTGTAAGTGCCGCGCGCGACCGTGGCATTCCAATCCGAATCGGCGTCAACGCGGGTTCGCTGGAAAAAGACCTGCAGAAAAAATACGGCGAGCCGACACCGGCAACAACCACGCCGGC
>NZ_JAMFRV010000033.1 GCF_026224925.1 Pseudomonas sp.
GACACCTACAGTGCGGCACAGCGCAAGGCCCTGGAAGACAGCGAGGCGCGCTTCGCCCGAGCGCTACGTGGCGCCAACGACGGCATCTGGGACTGGCATGTCGATCAGGATCGACTGTATGTTTCCGAACGCTGGGCGAGCATGCTTGGCCTCAGCCGCGACAGCATCGGCGAGAGCAGCGCCAGTTGGTTCGACCGCGTGCATCCGGACGACCTGCCGGATTTTCGCCAGGCCATCGACGCCCACCTACAGGGGCAGACCTCCTCGGTCCACCATGAGTATCGTATCCGCCAAAACCATGGTGGCTATATTTGGGTACTCGTGCGTGGGGTCGCCGAAGCGACGACACCGGGCCAGTTACGCATGGCTGGCTCACAGTCCGATATCAGTGCACGCAAGGACGCCGAGCAGCGCCTCAAACATGCCGCTCACCATGACCCGCTGACCGGCCTGGCCAACCGTCTGCGCCTTGACGAGCAAATGCAGAAAACCTTCATGAAACAGCGCAAGGGAGGTGCCCGCGAGGCGCTGCTGTTCATCGACCTCGACCGCTTCAAGTTGATCAACGATAGCCTCGGCCACAACGTTGGTGATCGCGTGCTGGTAGAAGTGGCGCAGCGATTGAGAGCCGCTCTGCGCCCCAGTGATCAGCTATTTCGCTTCGGCGGGGACGAGTTCATCGTATTGCTTCATGAACTCACCTGCGACCGCGACGCCGAGCAAGTATCCCAACGCATTCTCGACAATCTGCATCAACCGCTGCACATGGACGGTCGTACCCTAGTGGTCAGTGCCAGCATCGGTATTGCACCACTGCACGATAACGGCAAAGCGCAGGATGTCTTGCGGGCCGCCGACCTCGCCCTTTACAAAGCTAAATCTGCCGGCAAGGCGCGGTTCGCCCACTACAGCGAAGCGTTGCAAGACACCGCACAGCATCATCTGGAATTGGAGTCCGCTCTGGGCCAGGCGCTGCAACACAATGAATTCGAACTGCACTACCAACCGATCTATCGTCTTGGCCAGGAGGCACCCCTTATGACTGGGGTCGAAGCGCTGATACGGTGGCGCCATGGTGAACGCTTGATCTCACCACTGGAGTTCATTCCGGCACTGGAGGAGTCGGGGGAAATCATCCGCGTCGGCGAATGGGTATTGCGCGAAGCCTGCAAACAGACCCGCGTCTGGCAGTTGGCCGGACATGACCATCTGAGCTGTTCGGTGAACATCTCCAGCATCCAGTTGCAACAAGCCGACTTCACCCTCCGGCTGATCGACATCCTGCAAGAAAGCGGCCTGCCACCCGCCAGCTTGATCCTGGAAATTACTGAAAGCCAACTGATGAATGACGACATGGATACATTGGCTTGTCTGAACGAATTGGCCCGCCTTGGTGTGTTGTTAGCGCTTGACGATTTTGGCACCGGTTACTCCTCGCTCGATTATCTCACCCGCTTTCCGCTGCACATCCTCAAGCTGGATAAAAGCTTCATCGGCGGCATCCCGTACGACAACAAAAAGAGCACGATCAGCCAGGCAATCATCGGCCTTGGCCGTAGCCTTGGGTTAGAAGTCGTGGCCGAGGGCATCGAGAGCCCTGCACAACTCGACTTTGTGGTCAGTGAAGGTTGCCAGTACGGCCAAGGCTACTGGTTTAGCCGACCACGACCCGCCGCGCAGATGCAACGGTTGTTCAGTGGCGAAGACTGTTTTGAGGGGCTTGGGTTCCCATTGCTGTAAGTACGGTAGGCCCCAATCTTTTTTGAACAAAGAGGCCCAAGAACTAGTCGCCGAACCGGCAAACCTGCTCGCCCTCAGCGCCTAGTACTCAATAAATAGTGTGCAAAAATTTGGCAATGACATTGCTCTGCCATTCAAATAAATAAAGCTTATGGATATAGCGCTATCTGACATGTACACATGAAAGATCAATACTATTAACTGGCGTCGGTTTAAAGTCGTTATTGCTCGCCTGTCCATGGCTGAGTAATCACGGGCTAACAGTCAACTTTGCCGATCAGACCAATTTACTGGCGCTGAACGCCGCCATCGAGGCCGCTCGCGCCGGAGAGCCGGGCCGGGGGGCCGTGGTGGCGGATGAAGTGCGCAGCCTTGCGTCCCGCACTCAGCAGTCAACGACAGACATTCAAAGCATGATCAGCGCATTGCAGGAAAGGGCACGCATGGCCGTGACCGTTATGGAGCAGAGCAGTCAGCAAGCACTTTCCAGTGTCAGTCATGCGCAGGACGCCGCCACTGCGCTCAACGGTATTGGTCTGCGAGTGAATGAGATCACCAATATGAATGCACAGATAGCGGCAGCCGTTGAGCAGCAGGGAGGGGTTAGTGAGGATATCAACCGCAGTATCAACAGGATCCGTGATACGGCTAATGTTAATGTCCAGACAGGACAAAGCAATTTCGAGAGTGCAGCAGCCGTAGCACGGCTATCCGCGGCACTGAGCGAATTAGCTAAGCAGTTTTGGGAGAAGCGTCACTAAATCTATGGCCTTGGCCGCGTCAGTCCGGCAGAGCAGATGTCCACTCGTCATGACGAAAATCTGAGCTATGATCGTTTGGGGCGTTCTCAGATCCACTGGCAAAAATGGCCCGGCAGGGAGCTACGGTGCACCCCAATAAAACAACACGGCCCCTTTAAAACGGCAACCTTAAGCTCCCGTTAAATGACTGTGTAGATCAGGGCTCAGCAGTGGGCTTTGGCACGTGGCATTGAAAGGGACGACAGTACGCTGGCTATTCTCTCTATACCCCCTTCGGCGTTATGCGTCTGGCGGTAGCATGTGCCTGCGCCCTTTTTGCGCACGCTCCCTCGACCTGAAAGTTTTCTTGCTTGAATCAAGTGTTTAATACCTAAACTCAACTTGGAAGAGTCGACTCATTATGAGCGCAATTCACAACCCGGCTTTGAACTACCGCCCTGAAATCGACGGACTGCGCACGATGGCGGTCGTCCCCGTTATTCTTTTTCACGCAGGCGTTCAGTCATTCTCTGGAGGCTTTATCGGAGTTGATGTGTTCTTCGTGATTTCCGGGTATTTGATTACGTCGATCATTTTGGCTGAGATGTTGGCGGGTAAATTTTCCCTGATAAACTTTTATGAGCGCAGAGCACGGCGGATATTACCGTCGTTATTCGTGGTTATGCTCATATGTCTGCCCATGGCCTGGGTATGGCTAGATCCCCTGAACTTCAAGTTTTTTGCCAAGAGTTTAATCGCGGTGCCGACGTTTTCGTCTAACGTTATGTTCTGGCGGGAGAGTGGTTATTTCGATGGGACCTCTGAGCTGAAGCCGTTACTGCATACGTGGACCCTCGCGGTGGAAGAACAGTATTACCTGTTCTTTCCACTGATTCTAATGGCCGCTTGGGGATTGGGTCGAAAAAGGATTGTGATCATTCTGATGCTCGGTGCAATGGTGAGCCTGGCCATTTCTGAACACGGTGCGACCCATGAGTCCTCCGCAAGCTTTTATCTATTGCATGCTCGAGCATGGGAATTGTTGGTGGGTTCCTTCATTGCCTTTTATTTTTCCTGGCGGCCTCGCTCGGAGAGTGGCCCGAAAGCCATTAATCAAGCATCAACGATCCTCGGCGCTTCGTTAATTATTTACGCCATATTTGCCTTCGACAGCACCACCTCATTCCCGGGGGTGCATGCATTGATCCCGGTAACGGGCGCGGCCTTGATTATTATTTTTGCCAATGCTCATACTCTGGTAGGGCGGGTGCTGAGCACTCGTGCCTTTGTGCTGATCGGGATGATCAGTTACAGCGCCTATCTATGGCATCAACCCATCTTCGCTTTCGCGCGTGAGAGCAACTTGGTCGAGCCAAGTTTAACCGTCATGCTTGCGCTTTCCCTATTGTCATTGGTATTAGCCTATTTAAGCTGGCGTTTTATAGAACAGGCTTTCCGGAAAAAAAGCTCGATAAAAAGACATCAGGTATTCGCGTTGGGGGCCATTTTTTCAGTGATGTTCATAGGCGTGGGACTGACCGGCTATATCAAAGAGGGTTTCCCCAAGCTGTTTGATCTAGATCCAGTAGCGCTGGAATCATTTACCTATACGGAAGCGCGCGTTCCCTGCGATAGAAATTACAACGGCGACGGTTGGAGCATCGATTTCTGCTTATTTGGTGCGGCCGATAAAAACGCTACCCCAGAGGTTGCTGTATTTGGCGACAGCCACGCAGAAGTGCTATTGCCCGCCTTCGACACCGCTGGCAAAGTGGATGGAAAAACCATTGTGCATATCGGTCTGGCTGGCTGTCCTCCACTTTTGGGGGTGGACGTTCTTGCTGGCAATTATGTTGCGGGCGTGTGCGAAGCCCTCGCGAAGCGCGAATATGACTATGTAAAGAAGAACGGCATCAAGAAGGTCATTCTGGCCTCACGCTGGACGCTTTATACGGATGGCGATTACGACAAAACGAAAAAAAGCAGCTATTTCCTTGTGTCTCAGGACACCCAGGAAAAAACCAAAGAAGCATCAAGGGCTGTGTTTGAGAAGGCTCTGGATAAAACCGTCGAGGCTTATCAGGCGCTGGGCACCCATCTTTATATAGTGGCTCAGGTTCCGCAGCAGATGGTCGATCCGAAAAGCCTTTATTACCGACTCGCTCGGGGGACAGAGTCGAGCGACGAGGAAATAGTGCAGAGGGTAGGCGAGCTGTCCGTGCCACTGTCAAAACATAACCAATTGCAGCAATTCACTCGTCATCTTTTCGAGCTCGACAGTGAGCAAAATAAAATAAAACTGGTCACGCTGGACAGTATTTTCTGTAAAAAACAGGTATGTCTGATAGGCGATACCCGCTCCTATTACATGGACTACAATCACTTAAATGCCAAAGGTGCTCAATTGGCGGTTAATGCAGTAAGTGACGTTCTTACGCAGTAGCGGTGACCAAGGGCAGTTATCGACCTATAGTCGCTGTTCGTGAAAGACAGTTATCCAGGGCGAATAGAGAGAACGGAAGTTTTCGTACGCTAAGCGCTCTGTCCGTCAGGTTGAGGTCGTAGAGGGCTATCAGGACACGACTGAGTCGGCTCCTTCCAACCTGAGCATATCGTCGACGTGACCTTCATAGGGGTAGCTCAACCCGCGCTGGCAGTGCGCCGGTTTCGAGACAACCACACGCCATATCAAGGCCATGCGCCAAAAGGATTTTTGCTACCGGTGAAACTCTCAACCAAGGAAAACTGCGTCGCGCGGGCCCTAGTTGCTTACTCACCCCGCTTTAAGCTGAGCGACCGGGCCAAGCTACTGAAGATGATGCGCCAGGTGATCCAACGCATAACCGACGGGCGAACAAGTTCAGCCTTCCCAACTAATCGATTAAGTTAAAAGTTCCGAGCTAAATAATGGTTCTTCCCCACGCGGCCTAACAGCCTCGCTCCCACTCTTGAAACGGTGCCGGTCGGGTTCGATGGAGTAGCAGATAATAATTCAGCAGCATTCATGAAGGCGCCGGGCGTTTATTGAACCCGGCGTCTGCAGTCTTTACACTAGGCTCAAAGAGGAATTACTAACTTCAGCCAGTATGCGTCTCCTTGCGCCCGGTTACGCACTTCGGTTTCTTGTTGCCACTTAGCTGTGACGAACCAACCATCTGAAGAGCTGTATTTGATAGATGGGCCAATAGCAAAAGCACGTCCCTTATTGTCTTCGACGCGATCTCCATCCTGCTTGTCGTCGGTCGTCTGGCGATATGCGTAACCACCTATGCCCAATACCCAGCCATCAGCGACGCCCCAGCCAACAGAGTAGTCAACATGAAATTCCTGACCAGACTTATAGTCTGTATCCGGATTCTCCATATTGAAGTCGTACATGATTTTGGCGTCAGCATTCAGCCCCTGCGGATCAACATAGGTGAGGGCCAAAACCGGCTCAATCATCCAATGGTTGCGCCCAAGGTTAGCAATGTCGTTGCGATCATAGCTACCAGTTGGTGCAGTGATATCCAAGCCGTATATGACGTGGAAGTTCTGGCTGTAGTGGTAGCCCAGCCCGGCGCCAAAGGTCATATCGCCTAACCCCTGCTTGCGCTGGCTATCCCCATTGACCCTAACCTTCACCTCGGCCAACGGAGCCATCACATGCGATGCCAAGGTACCACCGAGGATAGTAGTGTCGCTCACCCAAATTAAGCGCGGGACAACAGCATTGCTTTGGACACTGAAGTCAACGGGTAGTTTACGACCATCATTGCCCCGGAGGTTATCAGCCTCGTAGTGCTGAGCGAAAATCAGACTGTAAAAACCCGGCGGAGGCAGGAAACCCGATAAATAGTTATCCGCCCCCATTGGATAGACGGAGGTCCCTCCTTCAGTGGCAGAGCTAGGGGAGGAGAAAACAGTCGTCCCCGCCAGAGCCATGGCGACTGAGAGCGAGCGAAACAGTGCAGTTTTATTATTATTTTTCATAGTTCACCTAGTTGTTCACGCAAAGGCTTAGCTACTGACTACAGTCAGTGGCGCAAAGATTGTGGAGTGGGGGGCTTCTGTCTTACGCAGGCGGGTGGATAACCGCCCCTGCAATTCGATTAGGTCTGCAGGAGATCAAGTGCGACGTCGACAATCATGTCTTCCTGGCCGCCAACCATCCGGCGTTTGCCCAGTTCGACGAGGATGTCGAGGGTCTTGAGGCCGTACTTGGCAGCAGCGACTTCGGCATGGCGCAGGAAGCTTGAATAGACGCCGGCATAACCCAGCGCCAGCGTCTCGCGGTCGACTCGAACCGGACGGTCCTGCAACGGGCGGACGATGTCGTCCGCCGCATCCATCAGGGTGTACAGGTCGGTGCCGTGGTTCCAGCCCAGGCGTTCAGCGGCGGCGATGAACACTTCCAGCGGCGCGTTACCGGCACCTGCGCCCATGCCCGCCAAGCTGGCGTCGATGCGGTCGCAACCTTCCTCGACGGCAGTGATCGAGTTGGCCACGCCAAGCGATAGGTTGTGGTGAGCGTGCATGCCGGTTTCGGTTTCAGGCTTGAGCACCGCTTTGAATGCACGGAAGCGGTCGCGGATGTCCTGCATGTTCATCGCGCCGCCGGAGTCGGCCATGTACACGCAGGTTGCACCGTAGCTTTCCATCAGCTTGGCCTGCGCGGCCAACTGCTCGGCCGGAATCATGTGGCTCATCATCAGGAAGCCGACCGTGTCCATGCCCAGCTCGCGGGCATATTCGATGTGCTGTTTGGAGACATCCGCTTCGGTGCAGTGAGTGGCGATGCGCACCACTCTGGCACCGGCGTTGTAGGCCGCTTTCAAGTCATGCACCGTGCCGATGCCAGGCAACAACAAGGTAGTGATCTTGGCGTGGTTGATGACATCGGCCGCGGCTTCGATCCACTCCAGATCGGTGTGCGCCGCAAAGCCATAGTTGAAGCTCGAACCTTGCAGCCCATCGCCATGGGCGACTTCGATCGAGTCGACCTTAGCCTTGTCCAGGGCGCGGGCAATGTCCTGCACGTTCTGCAGCGAATACTGATGACGAATGGCGTGGCTGCCGTCACGCAGGGTCACGTCGGAGATGTAGAGTTTTTTGCCAGGATTAAAAGTCATGTCAGTCTCCTCAGGCCTTGAGCATCGACTGCGCCATACGCTCGGCGGTGGCCAAGGCTGCGGACGTCATGATGTCGAGGTTGCCGGCGTAGGCCGGCAGGTAATGGGCGGCGCCTTCGACTTCGAGAAAGATCGAGGTCTTCAGGCCGGAGAAGGTGCCCAGGCCAGGAATCTTCAACGGTGCGTCTTCAGGAATAACGTCGAACTGCACCTTTTGCTTGAGGCGATAGCCCGGCACATAGGCCTGTACCGCCGCGGCCATCTCTTCGATGGAGGCTTCGATCTCAGCCTGATCAGCGGCTTCGGACAGCACGAACACCGTGTCGCGCATCATCAGTGGTGGCTCAGCCGGGTTCATCACGATGATCGCCTTGCCCTTGGTCGCGCCGCCGATCACTTCGATGGCTTTGGAGGTGGTTTCAGTGAATTCATCGATGTTGGCGCGGGTGCCGGGACCGGCCGATTTACTGGCAATCGAGGCAACGATTTCGGCGTAATGCACTTTGGCGATCCGCGAAACGGCCGCGACCATCGGGATGGTGGCCTGGCCACCGCAGGTGACCATATTGACGTTGAGCTGATCGAGGTTCTGCTCCAGGTTGACCACGGGTACGCAGTACGGACCGATGGCCGCCGGGGTCAGGTCGATCAAACGGATGCCGGGTTTGACCGAACGCAGGAAGGCGTCGTTCTTCACGTGGGCACCGGCCGAGGTGGCATCGAAAACGAAATCGATGTCCTTGAACACGTCCATGCGGATCAGACCTTCAACACCTTCGTGAGTGATGGCCACGCCCATGCGCTGAGCACGGGCAAGACCGTCGGAGGCCGGGTCGATGCCGACCATGACCGCCATTTCCA
>NZ_JAMFRV010000397.1 GCF_026224925.1 Pseudomonas sp.
ATCCTCGACGAAATCCAGAAACGCGCGATCGACCTGGCCTACATCGTCCCGTTGTTCGCGCCCAGCTATCAGCTGGCGGCCAAAAGTAACCTGCATGGCCTGAGCTTCGAGGCACAACTCGATTCGCCGTCCAACCTGTATGACGCATGGCTCAGCCCCGCGAAAAACTGAGGAGTCGATATGTGGCGTCCGGTTTTAACGCGAATTTTCAGCAGTCTGGTGGTGATCTGGCTCAGCGTGAGCGCGGCCTTCATCGCTCTGCATTCATTACCGGGCAACGTCGCGGATATCCTCGCTGGCGATGTGGACTATCCCGGTATGCGCGAAGCCATCGCTGCAGAGTGGGGCCTGGACAAGTCGCTGCCCGAGCAATACCTGGATTTTCTCTGGCGGCTGGCCCATGGCGATCTGGGAACTTCCTACATCATGCGTCTGCCCGTATCGGAGGTGCTTGCGTCGCAGCTCTGGCCCACGATCCAACTGGCCTTGAGCGCAGGTGCGTTGGCGATCCTGTTGTCGATCGCGATCTCCCTATGCACTGCTGGACGCAGCCCGCGACTGCGCAAAGTCGCGTCGCTGTTTGAATTAGTCTGCACCTCAACGCCAGTGTTCTGGATCGGCATTCTTCTGTTGATGCTGTTCTCCTTTCAGCTGCGGCTGTTTCCGGTGGCGGGTGCCCACGGCTGGCGCTCACTGGTGTTGCCCGCCGTCACCCTTGCGCTGCCAACCGTCGGGCTGCTTTCCCAGGTCCTGCGCGAGTCCATGGAAAAGGTGCTGGAACAACCTTTCATTACCACGGTGCGCTCCCGAGGGTTGAGTGAAACCCGCCTGCGCAGCGGCCACGTGTTGCGCCATGGCTTGCTGCCTATCGTCACGCTTGGGGGCTGGCTGATCGGCGGTTTGCTCGGCGGTGCGGTGATCACCGAAAAAGTCTTCGGTCGTCCAGGCCTGGGCACCGTCACCCTCAATGCGATCGCTGCTCAGGACGTGCCAGTGGTTCTGGCGGTGGTGCTGCTCGCTGCGGCGATCTACGTTTCGATCTCCACATTGCTCGATATTGCCTATCTGTTCATCGACCCGAGGCTGAGAACCCAATGAGCTATTTATCCGCACGGCGCGCGCAGGTTTTGGAAACCGAACCACCCCAGCACAGCGACGTTGTCATCGATACCCCGCCGTTGCCCTTGGCGCCGGAGCTCAGCAACCGTTTCAAACGTTTGCCATTGGGTATCACGCTGTCGCTCGCATTTTTACTCGTACTGCTGGCCGCCGTGGTCGCGCCTCATGCCTTTACCTCATACGACCCGTTGATTGGCAACATCAGCCAAGGCTTGCAAGCCCCCGGACCTAACCATTGGTTCGGCACCGATCGCCTAGGCCGTGACGTCTTTGCCCGCGTGGTCTACGGCGCTCGCTATTCACTGTTGATCGGCCTTGCCGGGATGCTCATTAGCCTGGTGGTCGGTGTAGTGCTAGGCGTTGTCGCCGGCATGAAAAACCGCTGGCTGGATGAAGTCGCCTCAAGGATCTTCGATGTGCTTTCCGCGTTCCCCGGCGTGCTGCTGGCGTTGCTTGTGATAACCCTGATCGGGCCCGGCATGGTCAACGTCGCCATCGCCATCGGCATCGCTGGCATCCCCAAGTTCGGACGTATGGTTCGCAGCCAGACCCAACTGGTGCGCCAGGCCGACTACGTGACCCACGCCTGTTTCTATGGCAAGAGCCGCAGCGTCATTTTCTTTCGGCACCTGTTGCCCAATGTGCTGGTGGCCATTCCGATTCTGGCGACGATCGATATCGGCAGTTCGATCATGGCCGTATCGGGCCTAAGCTTTCTGGGCCTTGGTCCACAACCGCCGACACCGGAATGGGGCGTGATGCTTGCCGAAGGTCGTGACGTACTACGCACTGCTTGGTGGCCCAGTGTTTTCCCAGGGCTGGCCATCACCCTGACCGTCATCGCTTTCAGTCTGACTGGACGCCACATTCAACACCGCTTCGAAGGTCGTTTGTCATGAGTACAGTCAAAACCTTTCCCGGCGCTGATCTGTTGGTGGATATCCAAAACCTGAATATCGGTTTCGGCGGTGCCAACCAAGGCAAGCCGCTGGTGCGTAATGTCAGCTTCACTATCAGGCCCGGTCAATGCGTGGCCCTGGTGGGAGAGTCAGGGTCTGGCAAGAGTATTACTGCACGCAGCCTGTTGGGTCTGGCTGGAGACGGTGCCCAAATCAACGCCAGCCGGTTTCAGTTGGCGGGGCGCGATGCGCTGACCTTCCACGACCGCGACTGGCAGCAATTGCGCGGCACCTTTGCCGGGCTGGTGATGCAGGATGCGCTGGTATCACTGGACCCGTTACGCACCATCGGCCAGGAAACCGCCGAGGTCATTACTCGCCATGACCTGGTGCGCGGACGCAAGGCCATCGAGCAACGGATTGAGGAGGTACTCGGTCGGGTCGGCATTGATGACCCGGCCAGTCGTGCTCGCCAGTACGCGCACCAATTGTCCGGTGGCTTGCGTCAGCGGGCGCTGATCGCCTCGGCCATTGCGGGAGGCCCGTCATTGATCATTGCCGACGAACCGACCACGGCGCTGGATGTGACGGTGCAGAAACAAGTGATCAGCGTCCTGGCAGAACGGGTGCAGGCCGGAGCCGGTTTGTTGCTGATCAGTCATGACCTTGCGCTGGTGGCCGACATTGCCGACTGGGTCTGCGTGCTGTATCAAGGCGAGGTGGTGGATGCCGGGCCGGTGGCAGAAGTTCTGAGCAACCCGCGCCATAGCTACACTCGCCAATTGCTGGCGGCGGTGCCGTCAGCGGCCTCCCGCGGGCACAAGCTCAGCTCGGCACGCCTTGTTGCACCGGAATCGGGAGCTGCGACCCTATCGATCCAACGCGATGCCTTGGCTGAACGCAGTGTCGAAACTCAGACCGTTCTCAAAGTGGAAAAAATTTCCAAGCGCTATCGGACTTCGGGCTGGCTAAGCAAGACCACCGAGTTCACAGCCTTGCGTGATGCGTCGTTCGAGATTCACAAGGGCGAAGTGCTCGGCATCGTCGGCGAGTCCGGCTCAGGCAAAAGCACCTGCGCCAACATTGTGCTGGGCCTGTTGCAACCGGACAGCGGGCAGGTGAGCCTGCTCGGCCAGCCTTGGAGCGGCATCAGCGAGCAACAGCGCCGGCCATTGCGCAAACAGATGCAGTACATCCCCCAGGACCCGCTGAGTTCGTTCGATCCGCGATACACCGTATTGCAGCTCATCGCAGAAAACCTGCCCGAGGAGTTCAACGCCGCAGATCATAAACAGCAAGTGATCGAGTTGTTGCGGCAAGTCGGGCTGGGCGAACAATACCTGCATCGGCGGCCGAGAACCCTGTCGGGCGGGCAACGACAACGGGTCGCCATCGCCCGTGCTCTGGCGCCCGCCCCCACCTTGTTGATCTGCGATGAGCCCGTATCGGCACTGGATGTCTATGTGCAAGCACAGGTGCTGGACCTGATCGGCGAACTGCAAGCCAGGCATCAAATGTCACTGCTGTTCATCTCCCATGACCTGGGCGTGGTCCAGCACATCAGCGACCGGGTTCTAGTGTTTCACCGTGGCGAAATCGTCGAGCAGGGCCAGGTTGCTCCGCTGTTCGATTCACCGCAGCATCCCTATACCCAGACATTGTTGAGTTCGCTGCCGGGTATTCGCTCGAAGGCGTTACATGCAGCGGTTTTTTGATGGAACCGGGGCGATCATCCGCAAAACCTCTACCCCTGAGGTTTAGACAACTCAAAAGCCTGCTCAAGGTGCACCAAAGCGGGCGAGCGCAGCATCGATAAATCGTCGGAGTTTGGCTGTTCTCTGACGATTTGCCGTGTAGAGCAAATACATATGTCGGCTCGGAGCTTCGAAATCAGCTAACAGTCGCACCAACTCGCCGCTTCGCAGCGCTGGCTCAAGAAAATCTTCGGGTCCAAGAACAACTCCAAACCCGTCAAGCGCTGCTGACAGCAGTGCTTTGCTTTCGTTGACCTGCAAACGACTGGCGATCTGTACCTTATGAACTGCGGAGCCTTTGCAGAACTGCCATTCGCGGTCGGCCGGGCGGGACCAATAGGCATATCCTAAACATTCATGGTTCTCGAGATCACTCGGTGTTTGTGGCGTTCCGCGCTCAGTCAGATAGTTCGGTGCTGCGCAGGCCACCAACCGATAAGGCGCCAACGGTCTAGCTGTCAAACTGGAGTTGGCTAAGGGGCCGATCCGAAAAGCCACTTCAAAACCCTCTTCCACCAGATCGACGAAGCGGTCCGTCAAATGCAGATCGATTTCTACCTCGGGGTTGTGACGCAAAAAATCCGTCACAAATGGCATGAGGCTATAGGAACCGAAGGTCACGGGAGCACTGACTTTCAGTTTGCCACGAGGGGTGTCGTTCATGATCTGCGCAAGGGAGTCGGCAGCCTGGGCTTCGCTCAAAATATGCTTACAGCGTTCATAGTAAGCACTCCCCAGTTCAGTCAGGCTCTGCCGCCGGGTAGTACGGTTCAGTAGCCGCGCCCCTAGCCGGTGCTCAAGAGCGGAAACATGTTTGGCGACCATCTGCGGCGACATGCCCAATCGCTCTGCGGCGCTGGCATAGGAGCCTGATTCCGCAGCCATCACAAAAGCGCCCATGCTCGTAAGGCGATCCATCATTCAATACTCCTGGTAACAATACTAAGTATTCGACGGTTATTTATCTCCCATTGATTGCTAATCATCATAGCCTCTTCCTACCAACCAGCGGAGTAAGGACATGCGAATAGGCATTATTGGCGCAGGATTCATCGGACGTGCAGTGGCGCAGTTGGTTATAGCTGCGGGACACGAGGCGATGCTTAGCAACTCACGCGGCCCGAAGACGATGAGTAGCGTGGTCAGTGGCATTCCCAACAGCAAGGTCGGCACCATAGAGGACGCTGCACAATTTGGCGAAGTGGTTCTCGTGGCAATCCCCTTGGAGCATTACCGAAGCGTGCCTGCCAAGTGGCTAGAGGGCAAAATTGTCCTGGATGCCAACAACTACTACCCGGAACGAGACGGCCATATTGCTGCCCTGGACCGATTCGAAACCACCACCAGCCGCCTGCTCGCCGAGCATCTGCCCCACTCCAAAGTGGTCAAGGTTTTTAACGCAATCTTTGCTCGAGACCTGGTGCAAGACGCGCGCCCGAAGGCTGCGCCCGACAGACGCGCACTGCCGATCGCGGCTGATGATCCGGTCGCGAAAGCCTTGGTTATCAAGTTGCTGGACGAGATTGGGTTTGACGCTATTGATGCTGGCAGCCTTGATGAAAGCTGGCGATTTGAACGGGCTAAACCCGCCTACTGCGTACCGCTGGATAAAGAAGGGCTGAAAGTTGCCTTGGCTGCGGCCCAACGGCAGGTCGAATTGCCCTAGGGATCGTGGCGTCGCTGAATAGCCCGCAACCCACTGGATCGAGGGAAGACTTGGAGCTGACTGAGGACGATATCAGCTTCGGGTCGATGGCGGTCCTTCCTGATAGGCAGATAACGGCCGACTCTGTTGAAAAAATCGGCCTCGGTTTCTACGGAAGAAAAGTACGCGTCGTAGATTGAAATCCTTAATATTTGCAGAGATTTTCAGGCTGAGATTTCACGTAGAAGCGTGCTAAAAAGCGGTTTCGCCGGCCAATCTTTCGGCAGTTCTAAAAAGCCGACTTTTTCAACAGAATCGGCCGAAAGCAAACAGTGATGCATGCCTTTTCTTAGCAGCCAGCGCCCTTGCGCTATAGTGGATTGACCGCACTGACACCCGAAGGCCCCTACATAAAAGCTTGCCGAGCCGCTAATGAAGAATCTTAATGCGAGGGCATCGCTCGCACTTACCGTACTCGCTGTTGTGATG
>NZ_JAMFRV010000398.1 GCF_026224925.1 Pseudomonas sp.
AGGTCATCGAAGCCGTGAGGTGCGTCAACGTGCGAGCAGTAAGCCCGAGCAGTTCCGTTAATTGCTGTTCTTTAGAATCCATTCGCCAGAGTCCCTACACGTTAAGCAAGTGACCTTTATAACCCAGCGCAGCGAATTAGGAAATGGTGCGCAGTGACCAAAAATACGGTTTTGTGTCAGGTAATGGAATGTCACGGTTACAAGATCGGTACGAATTGCCAACGCGCGGGAGCACAGTGTACAAATACGCCTAAGTTGTTGAAGTTAGCTCGCTATTGGCAATACGCGACATTTGCTTATACCATCGCGCCTTCCCTATTTCGTCGCCCCGTGCGGCTTTCGCCGCAGGTCTCGCCCGTTTTCCCGATAAAACCCGGCTTTGAGTATCTGCGGTCTGTTGCAAAAAGGTAGTTAATGATGAGCGCAAGGCACTTTCTCTCGATGATGGATTACACGCCAGAAGAGCTAGTCAGCGTGATTCGTCGCGGCATAGAGCTGAAGGACCTGCGAAATCGCGGCGTACTCTTCGAGCCATTGAAAAACCGCGTTCTCGGAATGATCTTCGAGAAATCTTCGACACGGACACGTGTTTCGTTTGAGGCCGGCATGATCCAACTGGGTGGTCAGGCGATATTTCTGTCCCCACGCGACACACAATTGGGCCGCGGCGAGCCTATCGGTGACGGCGCTCGCGTCATGTCACGCATGGTCGACGCCGTCATGATCCGCACATTTGCCCATAGCAACCTGGTGGAGTTTGCGGCCCATTCCAGCGTTCCGGTGATCAACGGTCTTTCCGACGACCTGCACCCATGCCAGTTGTTGGCAGACATGCAAACCTTCCTTGAGCATCGCGGTTCGATTCAAGGCAAAACTGTCGCTTGGATCGGCGATGGCAACAACATGTGCAACAGCTATATAGAAGCCGCGATCAAGTTTGACTTCCAGTTGCGTGTTGCCTGCCCTGAGGGCTTCGAACCTAGCCAGGAGTTTCTGGCACTGGCAGGGAACCGTGTCAGCGTTGTACGCGATCCAAAACAAGCCGTCGCAGGCGCCCATCTGGTCAGCACTGACGTCTGGACGTCCATGGGTCAGGAAGAAGAAACAGCCAAGCGCCTGGCCTTGTTCGCACCGTACCAGGTGACGCGCGAATTGCTGGACCTGGCCGACAAAGACGTGCTGTTCATGCATTGCCTGCCAGCGCACCGTGGTGAAGAGATTAGCCTCGACCTACTTGAGGACCCACGCGCGGTGCCTTGGGATCAAGCTGAAAATCGCCTACACGCGCAGAAAGCGCTGCTTGAATTTCTGGTCGAACCGGCCTACCGCAGCGCATGAATCAATCCGCTCTGCTGAGCCTGCGCAACTTAACCTGCGGGTATCAGGATCAACGCGTGGTGCAGGAGCTTGATCTGCACCTTAACGCGGGAGATATCGGTTGCCTGCTTGGCTCTTCCGGGTGTGGCAAGACCACCACGCTGCGTGCCATCGCAGGTTTTGAACCGCTGCTTGAGGGTGACATCAGCCTGAACGGCGAAGTCATTTCCCGTGCAGGGTTTACCCTCGCACCTGAGAAGCGCCGAATCGGTATGGTGTTTCAAGACTATGCCCTGTTCCCTCATCTAAGCGTGGCGGATAACGTCGGTTTTGGCATAAGAAGCCATCCGCACCTAAAGCGTGTGACAGACGAATTACTCGAATTGGTCAGCCTCGGCACGCTGGGCAAACGCTTTCCCCATGAGCTGTCAGGCGGCCAGCAGCAGCGCGTCGCACTGGCCCGAGCGCTCGCGCCAGAACCACAGCTGCTGCTGCTCGACGAGCCTTTTTCTAACCTCGACGGTGAACTGCGCCGACGGCTCAGTCATGAGGTCCGCGACATCCTCAAGGCACGCGGCACCAGTGCAATTCTGGTGACCCACGACCAAGAGGAAGCCTTTGCCGTCAGCGATCAGGTTGGGGTGTTCAAGGAAGGCCGCCTGGAGCAATGGGACACGCCTTACAACCTCTATCACATACCTCTGACGCCCTTTGTAGCGAGTTTTATCGGTCAGGGTTTCTTCGTGAGTGGGCAGGTTACAACGACGGGATCAGTGCAAACCGAGCTGGGCATGCTGAAGAGCAATTGCTCGTTCGCCAATGGCACTCAGGTTGACGTACTGCTGCGGCCAGATAGCGTTGTTTATGCGCCGGACAGCCCGACAAAAGCTACCGTGGTGAGCCTCACGTTTCAGGGATCGTCGGCGCTGTATCGGCTGCGATTGCCATCGGGTGCCGCACTCGAAGCGCTGCTCCCAAGCCACGCCAATCATCAGCCCGGTGAGGAAGTAGGCATTCAGGTGAAAGATCAGACCGTGGTGGTATTCCAAGCGAAACACCAACCCCTGTAGACCGGATCCATTCGGGAAGCGATCGACGCGGTACGACAGACAGACCGAAGCGTGGCCTTCGCGAACAAGTTCGCTCCTACAGAATCTGGGGAACACCCCAATTCCCGCGCCATGCAGGGAACACTGTGGGACCGAATTTATTCGGGAAGCAGACGGCGCGGTGTATCAGCCAGACGGAGGCGCGGCCTTCCCGAATGAATTCGGTCCCACAGGGCAAACGGGCGCCATGCCGAGTTGCAAATATCACCCCAGCAACAATTTCCCACTCGCCACCAGCCTTGCATGGCCTCCGATCTTGACGCGGTCACCCTCAAGACGGCAAAACAGTTCGCCGCCTCGGGCCGAGCACTGAAATGCCGTTAGGCTGAGCTTGCCGAGCCGGCTCGACCAATAAGGGATCAGCGAACAATGCGTTGAACCGGTTACCGGGTCTTCGGCGATACCAATGCCCGGCGCAAAATAGCGCGAGACAAAGTCATACTGCTCGCCCCTGGCAGTCACGATCACGCCAGGCCAAGGAAGGCGGCTCAGCGCGAGCATGTCTGGCTTGCAATCACGCACCGCTTGTTCGGACTCCAGCACCACCATCAACTCGACTGAGCCGTAAACGTCGACGATCTCGATGCCCAGCGCACGCTCCAACTCAACAGTCACCGCTGCGGTGGTAGGCACCATCGCCGGGAAGTCCAGCACCAGAAGTCCGTTTTCACGGGTGACGCTCAACGCCCCTGTCTTTCCAATAAAATCGATTCGCTCGGACGGCTCGTTATACATTTCAAACAATACGTGAGCGCTGGCCAACGTGGCGTGACCACACAGCGGCACCTCTGTGGTCGGAGTGAACCAGCGGATGTGCCAGCCTTGCGCCTCACGAACCAGAAACGCAGTTTCGGCCAAGTTATGCTCGGCAGCGATGTGCTGCATCAACTCGTCTGCCAACCAACTGTCGAGTCGGTAAACCATGGCCGGGTTGCCACTGAAGGGACGCTCGCTGAAAGCGTCTACCTGATGAAATTCAAGCTGCATACGGACACATCCCTGCTATTCGAATCATTATTTGAAACGAAGCATGCACTTCAACTGGGTGTATCGCCAGTTACAAAAGGGCCGTTTATTGACCATACAGTGTTTTAGGGGCGGCCGATCTCGCAAAAAATCCCCTGGGTGTGTTCCGCCAGCACAGCAGCTGAGAGCTCAACCTCAAGACCGCGGCGCCCTGCGCTGACGAAAATCGTGGCAAACGGCTGGGC
>NZ_JAMFRV010000399.1 GCF_026224925.1 Pseudomonas sp.
CGTAGAATTCCAGTGCACCGCCCAAGGCAGACAGCGACAAGGTTTTATAGTCGTTTCGGGTCAATGGACGCGAGGGCTGCGCGGCACTTGAGGAGACAGTGGACATAACAAGGACTTCTCTTGGGATTGATGGGCATCGGCAACGCTGGCCGATACCTGACGGCGTGTACTCGCACCAGCCAAGGAAATATCTGACACAGGCATCAAAATTGCCTGACAGACGTGGCGATCCAAAGCTGTTTAGGTCCGGCAAGATAGCAAACTCTTAAAAAAGCACACAGTAAGAAGGTTTACGTGGTCAAAAAGAGAACCGAACGGTCGTCGCGTAGCGCGTCGCCCGATATACTCCCAGGCCGCGTAACGGAACCGAACGTGCTCGGGGGTTGCTGTGCGAAGTCGCTGCTGAGCCTTAAAACAGCCGTTTTCGCAGAGTTTCCCCTTTAGACGCGCAAAACAACGAGTGAACGACACGTGTTCACAATCAGCGTTTTTAATGTCTTTTCACTGCGGCAAAAAATGATGAGAGTCATGGGTCAGAGGCACCCTAGGCATGATTGAACTCGAACAAGAAGATCCAATTCCACAAGGCGACCTTGCGTTGCAAATCACGGCTTTACCCCGTGAAACTAATGGTTTTGGCGATATTTTCGGTGGTTGGCTGGTCTCGCAGATGGACTTGGCAGGCACTGCCATGGCGAGCAAAGTTGCAGGCGGCCGAGTGGCGACAGTGGCCATTGATCGCATGACGTTCCTGGTTCCAGTGGCCGTCGGCGCGCAGCTGTCCTTCTATACCCAAGCGTTGGAAATTGGCCGCAGCTCAATCCAGATGATGGTCGAAGTGTGGAGCGATGACCCGTTGTCCAGCGAGTGGCGCAAAGTGACCGAAGCAGTCTTTGTGTTCGTCGCCATCGACGGCAGCGGTCGTACTCGGTCGGTGCCAGCACGGCGTTAAGCCTGGCGCTGGCGTGCTGGGGTAAACTCGTGGACTGTTGCACGGTCTACTTCTATCACTGTCCTTAAGTGAGAACCCTCGCATGCAAGCGCCCCAAGTCGAAACCGTCAAACTCGATGAACTGAACTGCTGGCGCATACGCCACGGCCAGGCCGAGTTACTTGTCGCCCAACAGGGTGCACATATCCTCAGCTATCAAGTAGCTGGGGAGCAGCCGTTGATCTGGCTTAACAAGCAGGCCACGTTCAAAAAGGGCAAGCCCATTCGTACCGGCATTCCGGTCTGTTGGCCGTGGTTTGGCAATTTCGAGCGCAACCCCGACAGCGTGCAAGCCATGCGTCAAAGCGTTGAACCCGCGAAAGCCCACGGTGAAGTTCGCGCCCTGGATTGGCAGCTGCTGGGCATCAGCAATGAAGGTGAGTCGCTGCTGGTAGAGTTTGTGCTGCCGGAAACCGAAGGCCAGATCGCCGGCTGGGCCCATGACGTCGCGCTTAAACTGAGTATTCGTCTTGATACACAATTGCACGTCAGCCTCACCAGCCACAACAAAGGCCAGGAAGACGTCACGCTCAGTCAGGCTCTGCACAGCTATTTTGCGGTGAGCGATGTGCGTCAAGTCAGCATCGAAGGTCTGGACGGCCTGCGTTACATTGACACGCTGCAAAACTGGACAGAGTGTGTTCAGTCCGCAGACCTGCACTTCGTCGGCGAAACTGATCGCATCTACCTCAATACGCCTAACCACTTGAGCGTGGTCGATCCCGACTGGAATCGGCGCATCATCATCAACACCAAAGGTTCTCGGTCCACTGTGATTTGGAACCCATGGATCGAACGCGCGAAAAACTTCAGCGACATGGCAGACGATGATTGGCAAGGCATGGTGTGTGTAGAAACCGCCAACGTCATGGGTGACGTCGTAACGCTCGGCCCCGATGCGTCCCACACGTTAACGGTCAGCATCGGCAGCGCACCGCTGTAAATACGGCCTAGAGGTCCGCTTCCACCACGACGCGGACCTTGGAAGCATCCAACGCATAGGCTGCATCGGCCAAGTCATTGCTGACCTTCTCGACTTTCAACGTGCCAATGACCCACAGCGGCGTGTAAATATCGCTGAGCTTCAAGCCTTTTGGGTACCGCACCAGCACCAATTGATTGGGCGGCGGCGGCGGTACATGGATGCAAGCGCCAGGGTACGGAACAAGAAAAAAAAGCGTGCTGCGGCCTTTGGCGTCTGTCTCCAGCGGAACTGGATAGCCACCAATACGAATGTCTTTGCCGTTCATGGCCGGTACGGTCTTGGCCGAATACATCACGGCAGGCAGACCTTTGCTTTGTTTCAAGCCACCTTTGCTGTCGAACGTCCCCTTGGCTTCCGGAGAGTTGTGATCGATTTCAGGCATGGCTTCGAGTGCTTTTTGATCCGACTTGGGCATCAGTTCGAGCCAATCGGTTTCTGGCAATTCAGCGTGAGCTAGCCCAGAGGCCAGCAACAGCGTAATAAAGAGAAGGCGACGCATAAATAGCTCGGCAATTTGAGTAATAAAGTGCCGAGCATTCTAGCCCTCTGCGCTGCATTAGCGCAGAGGGCCGACCATCAATATCAGTCTTTTCTGAGCATGCCGTAGATCACCAGCAGGATGACCGCCCCCACCAACGCACCAAAGAAGCCGGCACCCTGGCCTGCTTGATAAATACCGAGTGCCTGACCACCATAAGTTGCGGCCAATGAGCCACCGATACCCAGCAGAATGGTCATGATCCAACCCATGCTGTCATCGCCTGGCTTAATGAATCGCGCCAATAGGCCAACGATCAGGCCGATAAAGATGGTTCCGATAATTCCCATGCCATTCCCCTCTGTATGAAATTGGATAGCCAAGCCTATTGAAGGCGCTGCCATCCTGCAATCAGAGAGCTGTGAATGCCGATGGTTCCTTGGATCAAAACCTACGTCTTGATCAGCGCCTCGACCTTTTTGATCTGCTGATCAAGGGTCGCCCGATCGACGCAACGCAAGGTGGCATGACCGACTTTACGTCCAACCTTGAATGCCTTGCCGTAGTGGTGCAGATGGCAATCGTCGATGGCGATGACTTTATCCACAGCCGGCACTTCGCCGATGAAGTTGAGCATGGCGCTCTCGCCGATCTTCGCCGTCGAACCCAGCGGCAAGCCCGCTACCGCCCGCAGATGGTTTTCGAATTGGCTGCACTCGGCGCCTTCGGTGGTCCAGTGCCCGGAGTTGTGCACACGCGGAGCAATTTCGTTGGCCTTGAGGCCGCCGTCGACTTCGAAGTATTCGAACGCCAACACACCCACATAGTCGAGCTTCTTCAAGACGCGACCGGCGTAATCTTCGGCCAACGCTTGCAGCGGATGATCAGTACTGGCAATCGACAGACGCAGAATACCGTTGTCGTGGGTGTTGTGTACCAGTGGGTAGAAGCGTGTTTCGCCGTCCCGGCCGCGCACGGCAATCAGCGAAACTTCACCGGTAAACGGTACGAAACCTTCCAACAAACAAGCGACGCTGCCCAGTTCGGCAAAGGTGTCGGCCACATCTGCAGGCGTACGCAGAACCTTCTGCCCCTTACCGTCGTAACCCAGCGTGCGGGTTTTCAGCACGGCAGGCAGACCGATAGTGACGACCGCTGCGTCCAGATCGGCTTGCGACTGGATATCGGCGAATGCGGGGGTCGGAATCCCAAGGTCCTTGAACATGCTTTTTTCGAACCAACGGTCACGGGCAATCCGCAACGCCTCGGCGCTTGGATACACCGGGACGAACTGCGACAAGAAGGCCACTGTTTCCGCAGGCACGCTTTCGAATTCGAAGGTCACCAGATCGACTTCATCGGCCAACTGGCGCAAATGGTCCTGATCGCCGTAATCGGCACGCAAATGCTCACCCAACGCAGCCGCACAAGCGTCTGGCGCAGGGTCGAGGAAAGCGAAGTTCATCCCCAGCGGAGTGCCCGCCAAAGCCAACATGCGACCCAACTGGCCGCCACCGATTACACCGATCTTCATGGAAAAACCTCAGGCGTCGCGCGGGTCTGGATTGTCCAGGACGCTGTCTGTCTGCTCAGCGCGGAATTTTTTCAGCACTGCATGGAATTGCGGGTGCTTGGCGCCAAGGATGCTGGCCGATAACAACGCCGCGTTGATCGCACCTGCCTTGCCAATCGCCAAGGTCGCGACCGGAATACCCGCGGGCATCTGCACGATGGACAGCAAGGAGTCGACACCGGACAGCATCGACGACTGCACGGGAACACCCAATACCGGCAAGTGAGTCTTGGCTGCACACATGCCTGGCAAGTGTGCGGCACCGCCAGCACCGGCGATGATCACTTCAATGCCACGCGCTTCGGCCTGTTCGGCGTACTGGAACAACAGGTCCGGAGTCCGGTGAGCTGACACCACTTTGACTTCATAAGGGATGCCTAGCTTTTCCAGCATATCGGCGGTGTGGCTAAGGGTGGACCAATCGGACTTGGAGCCCATGATCACGCCAACCAGTGCGCTCATCGTCGTGCCTCTTCTATCGTGCGCCCGCAGGCGAGTCAGAAAACAACAAGCCACGCGGGAGAACCGGCGTGGCTTGCTGTACGAATAATGACCGGTCGAGCCGGCCAAAGGCCGCGCAGTATACCGTAAAGCAGCGGGAAGAAAGCCCCTTTGGTGACCATTAGTCAGGCGCCCGGTTTCAGCACCTTGCATGACGAAAATCCTACGCAGCAAACAGGCGTTACTCTGTGATCACAGCGTCACTGGCTACTAATAATCTTCCGCGAATCAGGTCTAAATACTTTCAACCCCGGCTAGTAACCTTCGGCCAGGGTACATCCCATGCCTCGATACATTAATTACTTTGGAGCATGGCCAATACTCTATTCAACATGAGTCATGATTTATGAAATCCGTGTCAAATTACGTGTTGTCGGCACTGCTTATAATGTGCTCAGCGTTTGCTACCGCCGAAGTAAGGGTGGCGAAACTGCCTTTGTATTTTTTTATATTTGTGCACGATGACATATCGGCCGAAGATCGCGTGGCACTTCGGGGAAACTACATTTCCTGGGCTACCAAAGAGATAGAAGGCATCACCGGGCGCAAGGTGTATGTGGAGTATATTGAGCACGATCCTTCGATGACCCGTTTTGCCTACCCAAACGAGAACAAAGAAGTTGCGCTTCAAGAGTGGACCAGCCGCGTCGATGCTTACCGACTCAGCCACCCTCAACCCCTGAACAAACGCTACAAATACTTGTTGCTGACCAAGCATCAGCTAAATGCCAGCACACTGGGTGTTGCAGCGCAGAGTAACTACTCAGGTATTGCTTCGATCCAGACTTTTCAAGCAGCAGCGCATGAATTCGGCCATATGCTGGGCGCTACTCACGAGGCCGCGCAAACTAGCTATATCGGCGGGTGGTGGTGCAGTACGATCATGGGCGGCTACTCGCCATTAACTTCCAATTGCTATATCTACAGCGATGGCAATCGGAAAGCGATTGCCGATTACTTGAAAAACACAAAATAATCGCACTACCGCTTTCGCCTTTTGGCGTGAGAATAGAGCGACGCGCTTCAGACAAAAAAATCTCTCACTTACATCATTAGCAAGGATGCTTATGAAACTCACTTTTCTTCGTTATATTCTGACGCTCACCACGGCCCTGATATTCTCGGCTGCCGTTAATGCTGCAGATACAAAGGCACTGAAAGAGCCATTGTTGGTCCAGGTATTCATTCACGATGATGTTTCATTGGATCTTGAAACCATCAACAGGAATTATTTCAGCTGGATGGTTAAAGACCTTGAAAGCTTTACCCAGAGAAAAGTTCACCTGAGGTTCCTCAAGAACACCCCCGGCCTGACTGACTTTGCTTATCATGGCGAGAATATTGACAGTATTTTGTGGCTCTGGAAAGTCGCTGTCCATAATTACATCACGCGGCATAATCTTCCTCAAAACAAGTTCCGCAAATATCTACTTCTGACTGACCGCGTGATTAAGTCGGGGACACTCGGCATTGCAGATGCGGACAAGAAAGTTGCTGGTATCGCTTCGCTTAGCAGTTACAACGTCCCGGCTCACGAGCTAGGCCATTTGCTGGGGGGCACTCATGACGCTGCGAAAATTTTATACAGGCCTTGGCCGTGTGAAACCAACCTTGATTCTCACCGCACCGTCGGGTTCGCCCTTTGCTACGTTTACAGCGATGAAAACAAACGCCTCATCGCCGACTATCTAAACGCTGGTTCCTGAGATGTGACGCCTAAGTGGAGACACTTAGGCGTCGCTCTGCGCCGCAGAACTCTCCAGCTTGCGCCACAATAACCGCACATTAGCCTTGCGCACCAAGGCGCAGCGGTAAAGGCGAATCTCCAGCGGTACGTGCCACTGCGTACCGCCGCAGACCACCAGCTCACCCCGCGCCAGTTCAGCACGAACACTCAGTTCCGGCACCCAAGCGATGCCCAAACCTTCCAGCGCCATGCCTTTAAGACTGTCGGCCATGGCCGTTTCATAGACCGTGGTAAAGCGCACGCTGCGCTGGCGCAATAACAAATTCACTGAACGCCCGAGAAATGCCCCGGCACTGTAAGCCAGCAATGGCACGCTGGCGTCACCCTCCAGGTCGAACAGTGGCAGACCGTCGGCGTCCGCCGCGCACACTGGCAGCATTTCGGTATGGCCCAAATGCAGCGATGGAAAAATCTCGTTGTCCATCTGCAAGGCGGCGTCCGGGTCATAGAACGCCAGCATCAAATCGCAACCACCCTCACGTAATGCGTGCACAGCCTCACCGACGTTGGTCGCCACCAGCCGAGTCGCGATGTTCAGGCCTTCGTTACGCAGCTGAGCGATCCAACGCGGAAAGAAGCCCAACGCCAAAGAGTGCGCGGCCGCAACTTGCATGACTTCGCCCTGCCCGCCTTCCAGATGATGCAGATGGCGCAGCACTTCGCCCAATTGCTCGACGACGGTCCGCGCAGTGACCAGGAACAGTTGGCCCGCAGCGGTGAGTTCGATGGGTGTGCGCGAGCGATTGACCAAGGTCAGTCCGAGCGCTGATTCGAGGCTGCGAATACGCCGGCTGAAAGCGGGTTGGGTGACGAATCGACGCTCAGCCGCTTGGGAAAAGCTACGGGTCGCGGCCAAGGCACTAAAGTCCTCTAGCCATTTGCTTTCAAGGTTCATGGGTTCTCCTGCTAAAAAGCGCATACCTATATCTTCATACGCTTTTCAGAATCTTAACGTCACATCCACGTTATGCCGTTTGTGCATAGGGCAGCGCTTAACAGCATTTGCCCCAGATAGCCCACAAGCCTAGCATCAGCAGCGTTCCGGCACTCTTCGTGCCTCTCTTGAGATCATCTCTATCATGTCCTCCGCCGCATCATCGCGCACTGAAAAAGACCTGCTTGGCGTTCTCGAAGTACCTGCTGATGCCTATTTCGGCATACAGACACTGCGGGCGGTAAACAACTTTCACCTCTCCGGCGTCCCGATTTCGCACTACCCAAAACTGGTCGTGGCGCTGGCCATGGTTAAGCAAGCTGCAGCTGATGCGAACCATGAACTGGGTCATCTGAACTCGGCCAAGCATGCGGCTATCAGCGAAGCCTGTGCGCGCCTGGTTCGCGGCGATTTTCACGACCAGTTCGTGGTCGACATGATTCAAGGCGGCGCTGGCACTTCAACCAACATGAATGCCAACGAAGTCATCGCCAACATCGCGCTGGAGGCCATGGGCCACAGCAAGGGCGAATACCAATACCTGCACCCGAACAATGACGTGAACATGGCGCAGTCGACCAACGACGCTTACCCGACGGCGATCCGCCTGGGCCTGCTGCTCGGTCACGACGCCCTGCTCGCCAGCCTCGACAGCCTGATTCAGGCGTTCGCTGCCAAGGGCCAAGAATTCAACCACGTTCTGAAAATGGGCCGGACCCAACTGCAGGACGCTGTGCCGATGACCCTCGGCCAGGAGTTCCGCGCGTTTGCCACGACCCTGAATGAAGACCTGAATCGCTTGCGTAGCCTGGCGCCGGAACTGCTGACCGAAGTAAACCTCGGTGGTACTGCCATTGGCACCGGCATCAACGCCGATCCGCGTTATCAACAGCTGGCAGTTGATCGCCTGGCAGTTATCAGCGGGCAACCACTGGTACCAGCGGCGGACTTAATTGAAGCCACTTCTGACATGGGTGCCTTTGTGCTGTTCTCCGGCATGCTCAAGCGTACCGCAGTCAAGCTGTCCAAGATTTGCAACGACTTGCGCCTGCTGTCCAGTGGCCCACGCACCGGTATCAACGAGATCAACCTGCCAGCGCGCCAACCCGGCAGCTCGATCATGCCTGGCAAGGTCAACCCGGTGATTCCGGAAGCGGTCAATCAGGTAGCCTTTGAAATCATCGGTAACGACCTGTCGCTGACCATGGCGGCGGAAGGCGGTCAATTGCAGCTGAACGTGATGGAGCCGCTGATCGCTTACAAGATCTTCGACACCATCCGCCTGCTGCAACGCGCCATGGACATGCTGCGCGAACATTGCATCGTCGGCATCACCGCCAACGAAGCGCGCTGCCGTGAACTGGTTGAACATTCCATCGGTTTGGTCACTGCACTGAACCCGTACATCGGTTATGAAAACGCCACACGTATCGCTCGTATTGCGCTGGAAAGCGGCCGTGGCGTGCTAGAGCTGGTGCGCGAAGAAGGCTTGCTCGACGACGTTATGTTGGCTGACATCTTGCGCCCGGAAAATATGATTGCTCCGCGACTGGTGCCATTGAAGGCCTGACCCTCAAGACGCCTCGCAACACGCTCACCAGGATGAGGGATTAGACACCTCTCACCTTTTGAGGGTCTGGAGATTAATTTCCAGACCCTTTTTTTTGCCTGCTTGTTTTTACTTTGTACTGAACAGGCCATAGCCTTGGCAGACCTGATGAATTCTGTGGGAGATTCTATGGTGGTGATCAAGCCATAATCGCGCTTTTAGTGTGATATTCGCTCTGATTTTTCATCAGGGAGAATGCCACTCGAGCGAGTTTTCGGGCGAGCATGACCAGTACTTGAG
>NZ_JAMFRV010000400.1 GCF_026224925.1 Pseudomonas sp.
CGGCGGCCTGGTACGCCCGCTTCGATGACAAGCCGCCGGCACCCTTGGATGCTGGCGAGCACTGTACCTGCACCGGTTATTGGTCGAGCAATGCCACGGCCCGTTCACGATGCCTGTTTAACGAGGGCGACGTCATGCCGGCTTTTCCACACATGAAAGGGCGGACTCAGTGGTTTTGGCTGCAAGGGGTTGAATGAGCGTCTGCTCGGCGACGGGGGAGTTGGCGTTGGGCTTGCGTAAATATTTGGTCATCCATGGGTCCCAGATGGTTTCTTCTGTGTTGGGGTATCCGTTGGCTTCTGCCTGCTCCAGGAAACTGACTAATTGCTCTCTGTATCCTTCTGAGTACATAGAGCGCTCGACCGGTGACCGGGCGTCGTAGAAGGCAATTTGCGCTCGGTATGAAGTGCCGGAATTGCCGGTATTTCTAGTCAGGAATTCAAAGTCTTTAACCTGCCGCGTGAATCCGGCCAAGTAGCGTTCAGCGGGGGTGTGATTGCCTGTCTCATCATAGTAGATGTTGCTCAACTCATCCCTTGATAACCCGTCGTAGGGGTTGCCGGTTCTATTCAGGGTGGTGTGTTGGATGAAAACAAATGAGGCTATTTTTTCTGCTTTGGCCAACCTTTCTGGCGATGTGTCCAAAGGCTTTTGCATCAGTAGCTCTGATGTTTTTCCCTGACTGTTCATTTGCGTACTAAGCCTGACTGAGTTACTCGTCGGACCGTTAGTCCGTTGGAAGATGGCTTGGAGTTCTGCTTTTGACGGAGGTGGTTTTTCTGCTGATTGTTCTTGGCGATACAGCCCTTGTGCTTCTGTGGAAATTATTACTGACGAAGTACTCTTGCTATTGGCGTCTTGCGCCAACGCCGCAGGCTTGTACAACGCATTCTCCGTTTGGTCCAAGCGGGCAAATGACTGCGGAGGATAGGGCGTCGGAATATTGATGTTGGCGGAAATCGTCATGAGTAAGCTCCCTGCTCGATAAAACAGGGCACCTGCAGGCAAGTGCCCTGCATGCGGGTTATTGAATAGTGAAGTTTTACGCATTTCATAACGGCCCAATCCCTGTTTATCAAGTTGATCCATAGCGACCAAAATGGTCGTTTCATCACTGTGTAAATCCTTCCCTCTCTTCAATCGGCAGCGATGAAAAACCCTTAATACGGACGTTTCCGCGTTGGGTGTGGGACGTTTCTTGTGATGTTGGCGAGCGTGAATACGGAGCAACGTCTAAACTCACGCGACTTTAATAATAAGAAATGGGGATGCTGTATGAGGGGACTACGAAAGAGTGCGTTGTTCGGTTGGTTGTTGTGTTTGTGCTTGAGCAGTCAGGCGTGGGCGGCAACCGAAACGGTCGATGATGGACAGGCGGCCAAGGACTTATTGATCAAGGCGCTGGCTGAGTATCAAAAGAAAGGTGACAACGCATTTGCCGAGTTCAGTCGGCAAGGCGAGTTTGTCAGTGGCGAGCTTTATGTTTTCGTTGTTGATATCAACGGAGTGATGCTGGCGAGTGGCGGGCCTTCAGCGGTACTGATCGGGCGGGACGTGTTGCCCACCCTAAGTCCGGATTTGCAGAAAGCGTTCAAGGACGTTCTCACCACTCAAGCCAATGGCATTCAAGAAGCAGAATACCGCTGGCAGAACCAAAACGACGGCAAGGTCGAGCGCAAGCGCGTTTATTATAAACGTGTCGGTGATCGAGTCTTGGCGGTAGGTTATTACCTGCCTCGGGCGTCCGCCGAACAAGCTAAAGCCCTGTTGGACAAAGCCTCCGCAGCCCTTGTCAAAGATGAACACGGCACCATCAACAACATCAACAGCCTGAAGGGTGGCTTCCTTCAAGATGACCTTTATGTGTTCGTGGTCGATCTGGACGATGAACATTACGTTGCTCACGGCACCAATTTGCGCTTGGTCAAAACTGACTTCAGCAAGGTCAAGGACCCAGAAGGCAAGCCTGTTGGCGAGCCGATACTGGCGTTACTCAAAACACAGAATGACGGCGAGTACGACTATCGCTGGCGTAACCCGGTGACCAGCAAAATCGAGAACAAGCACGCCTACGTGCGCAAAGTCGGTCACTTCCTGGTTGCGGTGGGCTATTACAGCCGCTGATTCAGCCCGCGATTCTCATCAGATCGCCATCGCCAGGCGATCTGATGAGGTTGGCCTCACGCGGTACTTTGGTCGCCGTGAGCGCGCCCGCGCAGCAAGTTGTTTGGCATCGCTATAGCCGCCGCCAAACCCAGCAGCGAAATTCCGGCGCTGATCAGCAGCAGATGACGGAACGTCAGCGATAACTGACCACGTAACAGCTCCAGCGCCGGACCACTGACAGCGTTCAGACTGTCCATCAGCAGATTGCCTGAAGCGACTTCTCCTATGGGGCCGCCATTGAGTTGCCCAATCCCTGAACCTTGCAGCATCGCCAGCAGCAGGGCCGACATCAAGGCGATGCCAACTGCGCCGCCGAGTGAGCGAAAAAGGTTGGTGGTGCTGGTAGCAACCCCCATATCAGCCTGGGCCACCGAGTTTTGCGTACCGACAAGAGACGTCGGAAATTGCAGGCCACAAGCAAAACCGGTTAACACCATTAGTACACTGGTCATCAATACCGATTGTGGCGGGGTGAACGCCATGCCCAGTACGACAAAAGGCATCATCAATGCGCCGGTGAGAATCAACGGTTTGTAACGACCCGTCAGGGAAGTCCTGCGTCCACCGAAATAGGCGCCCATGGGCATGCCGATCGCCAGTGGCAGAAGGTGCAACGCCGCCGCATCCGCACCGCCGCCAGTGACGGTTTGAAACCGCAACGGCATCAATACGATCAATGAGATTGATTGAAAACTTGTGAAGAACATCGTGCACCAACACAGCACCGCATTGCGGTTGGCAAACAAATGCATCGGCAATAATGGCTCCGGTGCGCGACGCTCGTACCAGACGAATGCGACCAAGGCCAGCAACGCCACGCCAAGCAGCACTAACACATCAGGATCGTGCCAGCCGTGCCCTTGACCAATCTCGGTCACACCCAGCAATAGTGCGCTTAAACCAACGATCATCAAGACAGTGCCTAGATAGTCGATGATCGGCTTACGTTGCGGTACAGGCAGACCAATCAGCGTGCGGTGCGCGACCCACCAAGCGCCCAGACCCAGCGGCAAGTTGATTAAGAACACCCAGCGCCATGACATATATTCAGTCATCACGCCGCCCAGCACCGGGCCGGCGACACTGGCTATGGCATACATGCCGCTGAAATAACCCTGATAACGCCCACGTTCGCGCGGCGGCACAATATCGCCAATGATTGCTTGGCTGACCGAGACCATGCCCCCTGCACCAATGCCCTGGATAATCCGTGCCAGCACCAGCTGGTCCATGCTTTGCGCCATGCCGCAGAACAGCGACGCCAGGGTAAACAAGCCCAAGCCGAACAGCATCAAGCGGCGTCGACCATACAGATCGCCCAGTTTGCCGTAGATCGGTACGGCAACAGTCAGCGCCACCATGTAGGCGGAGATCACCCAGGCCAACAGGTCGAAGTCATGGAATTGAGCGGAGATTGCCGGCATCGAGACCGCAACAATGGTCTGGTCGAGTGCACTGAGGAAGACTGCCATCATCAGCGCGAACAGCACGCTGCGGATCGCCGGTTTAGGTTGGTTCAGACTGGTCAAGATAGAGCCCAACTAGCAATGAAAACCTACCGCAAACATCGGCAGGAAGAAGCTGCTCAGTCTAATCCGATAGCAAGCTATTCGATAGGCTCGTATGCATAAGGCTCTTCGCTTTCGTTATAACGCGCGAATCGCCGGGGGAAGGGGCGCCTATTTTAGACTCAGCCCGGCAAATGTCGCGTTTTGAGGCGCGCAGTGATTCACCGTGCACATCGCCGAGTAACGTGGCGCATTTCGTGCCTCTTCGATTTTGTAAGCACCGGCCGCATAAAGCGCCAGGACAACGGCGACTGAGAGTACAGCCATGGATCTTCTTTTTGTAATAATCATGCTGCCCACCTCTATCCGACTTTAAAAACATGTTTTAAAAGGATTGAGCTGAGTGTAGGACACTTATTACATGCACGAGCGGTATAACGGGCTGTCGCCCCAGTGCAACTGATTGCCCGACCGATGGTTATTCGAGCAGCTAAGCTTTGTTCATCCCCCATACGCTTTAGTTAGGAGAATCGTCATGAGCAAGATCGCAATTATCGGTGCCACGGGCCGGGCCGGCAGCCAGTTATTGGAAGAAGCCTTGCGCCGAGGTCATAGCGTGACAGCCATCGCCCGTGATGCTTCATCGCTGGCAGGACGTGCAGGCATCGTGGCTAAAAACCTGGACGTCAATGATGCCCAAGCCTATGCAGACGCGGTGGCCGGTCATGATGTGGTCATCAGTGCGACGCATTTTTCCACTGTGTCGGCAGCCACCACAATCGAGCCAGTAAAACAGGCCGGTGTGCCTCGGTTGTTGGTGGTGGGCGGGGCGGGCAGTCTGTTTGTGGCACCCGGTGTGCGAGTGATCGATACCCCAGACTTCCCGGCTGAGTACAAGACCGAGGCATCAGCAGGCGCTGTGTTTTTGGACGAACTGAAAAAAGAAAAAAGCTTGAATTGGACCTTCCTGTCGCCGTCTGCCCTTTTCATTGAAGGGCCGCGTACCGGCGTGTTTCGTCTCGGCCTGGATAGTCTGCTGGTAGATACCAACGGCCACAGCTCGATCAGCTTTGCGGATTTTGCCATCGCGATGATCGATGAGATCGAACAGCCCGCGCATTCCCGTCAGCGTTTTACGGTGGGTTATTGAGTTGAATTTGCGGGATGCATTGCCGAGTCTTCTGTAGGAGATCCAGCCCGTCTTCGACGCCAGCCGTGTTTGATGCGCGAAGCGGGTCGGAATATCCAAAGACCGACACAACCCTCTGTAGGAGCGAACTTGTTCGCGAGACGGACTAGCTGACACCCAAAAAACCAAAGGCCGCCAGATGATCGTCTGTGCTTAGTCCGAACAACTTGCTCCACACGCCCTTGCGCAGTTCGTGGGCGAAGGTTCTAGTGGGTTGCAGATTGCCGTTGCCAAGGAAGTCTTTGCGTTTGACGTCCAGGTCCATGATCAGCACCGCCAGTTCCGAGTCCCGTGAACCCAACAGGCTGCGGTCATGGATGTTGGCACTGCCGATCAGGGCGTAGCGGTCATCGACGATCATCATCTTGCTGTGCACGTAAATCTGTTCCGTGACGTAAACCTCTTCCTTGACTTGATTGCCGTACAGGTTAGGCAGGCTGGCCAGGTGGGCCCAGTTGCGCAGGTTGAGCAGGGTCACGTATTCAAAGCATTGTTCGTCGGTGGCGGGTGTGATGTCTTTGAACTGGGGCTGATCAACCAGCGCCTGCACCGCCCCCAGGTCCTTGCTGAAGGCTGCCGCGCAAGGCTTTATGCCCAGGCGCTGGGCGTCGAACAGTTGCTTGAGCTTCAGGTAAGCGCGTATGCCGTTGAGCAGGCTCTGTTTGCCGAACATGATGCTCTGCTGGGTCCAGTGCACCTGGGTGACAATGGCCGGGTTGTTCAGCCCGCCACCTTCGGGGTGCACCGGCAGCACGATGTACACGTGAAAGGTCGTGTCGGTCATGATCGACAGGCCGATGCGCTCGACCAGCCGTTTGGAGATGAAGTTCTTGATCGTGGCCGTGCTGTCGCCGGGCAGCACGCGGCTCGCGGCGGGGGCGCCGCCAGCGATTTTGCTGATGGTGAGCGAGGGTTCCGTCAGGGCTGTTTTTGCTTTTTGTGTGTCGTCTTTTTTGTCTTCTTTTTCTCCGCGGCCCTCTTCCCCGAAATCACTGACAAAAAACTGCTGCTCGATATAGATGTAGTGCTTGGCTTTTTCGATCAGCAACACCATGGCGCGGTAAATATCGTTCTGCGCCTCGGTCTTGCCTTTTTTGTCTTTGCGCGCCGGTGTTTGCGCTTCTTTGTCTTGCATGTCGGCAGGGGCGCTGCGCAGCACCTGCACCGAGCAGGTGCCTTGGGCCGGGTAGTCTTCCGGCTTAGGGGGCAGCGGCAACAGCGGCAGGTCAGCGCTGGTTTTTTTGCGCAGGCCATTCCAGCGCAAGGTGGAGCTGTTCGCCAGCTGGGACGCCTCCGATTCTTCGACGCGCAGGCCATTCCAGCGCAGAACAAAGTTGCGCGCCAGGTTGGACACCGCCGAGCCTTCGATGCGCAGGTGGATGTCCTGCCAGGGCATGCGCGGCTGGTGCAGGGTATCCAGGCCGGCACTGTGGGCCTGAAGATTGCCGACGCGGGTCGGGCTGTCGTCGACGTAGGGCGTTTGGTAGTGCCACGGTTCAATCTGGAACCCTTTCACGTCCGGGTTCTTCAGGTTGTTCGTACCCAGATGGCCCAGTTGCGGCACACAGCCGTTGTAGCGGTTCATGCCTTGCCGGCCATCGCCGTCGGCGTGCAGATCAAAACGTTCGTCATCGTAGCGACCGTAGGCCAGGTCCAGTCCACCGACGAACCCCACGCGCTGGTCGATGAGCACCTGTTTTTGGTGGTGGCTGTAAAACGCACGGGTAGCGTCGGCCACCGACTTGGCCAAGGTGACAAACACTTGCTGGGAACCGACGAGGCGATTGATGTCCAGCAGCACGTTACGGGTCTGTTCATCGTAGGTTTGCACCGGGGCGCTGTCGTCCCACGGCATGACGTAGATCTTTACCCCACGTTGCGCGGCGGCGAGCAGGCAGTCGTAAAGACGCACCTTGGGCGCGAGTTGGGCATCCCAGTTCACCTGCCAGCCAGCGATGTAGATGCTTTCTTTGGCGCTGGCAAAGGCCTCGATCAACTCGGCGAAGTACGCTTTGCCGCTGAAATACGGTGTGACGGCGTTGCCGCGAGCAGGGACGGAAAACGCCGAGCCTAGCCAGATATTTTCAGTTGCCGTGGCTAGATAAGGAGTGCCATCAGGCGTGACGATCTGGCAAACCGTGCGTCGTTGCATGCCGTTTTCGGGAACCGTCATGTCACTGGTCCTTCAGCTTGTTGATCAATGTCTGAGCACTGCCGGTGCTGTACTCCTAACGGGCCAAGGCGGTGTGGGAGAGGTCAGCATTGTCGCCACCCACGTGGAATTTGGTATCGCTGTAGCCCATCGCTTCTAACGCGTTAAAAAGGTTCTGTTGTTCATGCCAGTCGCCTTTGTCGACGTCTAAAGCAACCTCCCGCGTCTGGTTGCCATAGACCAACCAATATCGGTTGGGGGCTTGGTCGTAGGCGGCCTTCAAGGTTGTTTCCTGTTCGTCAGCCAGTGTGATCTTGCCTTGGTCGTTGCTCTGGCCTTCCAGCAGCGCTTCGCGGGTCAGCAGCGCTGCGCCTGGACTGTCAGCGTGAACAATTCGCCACGCGGTGTTGGGCATCGCGACGCCATCTGGCCCCGGCGCATCGGTTACTTGCAGGTTGAATTTGGCCAGAACCTCGGGCAGCGCCCGTCGGGAAAACTGCGGCAGTGGGTAGTAAGGCACCGCCATCTCCGGATCAAACAAATGCTCCGCCGCATTGATGGTCATGGCCCCCGGACAAGCAAAGGTGATGTTGCCGTCCTCGATGATCAGGCTTGCGCCGCCCTCGACCCGGAGCAGGATTTTGTTGCCGGCCGCCAATTCGGTTTCGCCGTTGAGCGACGTCAGTTTGAAATTGCCGCGTTGAATGACCAGAAGGCGGGCGGCAAGGACGGGGATTATTGGGTATTTATCGAGGGGGTGGACTGGCAGACGTCAGAAAGAGACGAGTCCTACAGGGTTTGAGGTTTTTGACTACAAAAACGCCGAGCGGGTGAAACCGCTGGCGCGCATGGAATTGGGGGACAGCACCCCTGCCGCGCTACCAGACAATCGCGGAAACCATCGCCTTCGCCTGGCACCTCAAAGGAAAGCTTCCAGAGGGACGGCAGCCAGCCGTTTACCGGGGAAAAGTCGGTGAGACGCAGCGCCTTCGACACCCTAACCGGCATTGCCCTGCCAATGCTCGACAACCTCGACAACATCCGCGCCTTCAGCAAAGACACTGGCGACGTGCTGAAGCTGGTTAAAGCCTTGCCGACTCCGCCCGCCCTCAGCGAAGAAACCGCCACCACACCAGAGCTGAAAACGGTGCTCAACGCGATAAAAACGGCGAAGGCTAAAGAAATGGCCAAACAGTTGTTCGACAGCCTGCCCGCAGAAGAAAAAACCGGGTGGCTGGACCAAATCAAAGACGTTGTGGCCGGTTAAACCAACTGTAGGAGAGCGCTTGCCCGCGATCGGTCCGGGGTCGCGCTCGACCAAAGCAGTCGTAAAATCAGCAGACTCGTTTCTACAGTTAGAAACGAGTGTGCTGGGTTGGGACCGCTTCGCGATCCATCGCAGGCAAGCGCGCTCCTACAGTTTTGGTGGTTCGCCTAAAGCCAACGCCAGGAGTTTGCGGGCGGTGCGGTTCTGAAACTGTCGCGCAATGCTACGGCATTAATCGTGCGCTTTTTTGGGTTGAACACCTGCGCAGTTCTCAGCGCTGAGTGGGCGGGTAAATCACTGATCATCTAGACCGACGGTCCAACTCTACGAAACGCCTTATCTCAGAAATGAAATGTGATCAAAAAGGGATATTTTGGCACAGCATTGAGTGACTAGACTCCAGCCTTTTAATAAAGCTGGAGCTGCTAATGATGCGTTTTTCCTTGATGTGCCGCCTATTGCTCGCCAGCTTGGCGGTGAGTTTCGCAAGTCATGCCGCAGCCAGTGAACCGGCGCTGACGCTAAGCGTGTTCAATCCCGGTACTCAGGCAATGTTCCCGGTGTCTTCGGTGTTAGTTTTCGGCGGTCATGATGCCATTCTAGTCGATGCTCAATTCGGTAAAACTCAGGCCCTTCAGGTGGTCGAGACGATCCGGAACAGCGGCAAAACCTTGACAACAATCTACATAAGTCACGGTGATCCAGACTACTACTTCGGGCTGGATACGATCACCACAGCGTTTCCGGCGGCCAAAGTAGTCGCTTCGGCGCAGACGGTCGCACACATTAAAAAAACCATGGTTGATAAACTCGCGTTTTGGGGGCCGAAAATGGGCGCGGACGCCCCAAGCAGGCTTGTAGTGCCAGAGGTGTTGGCCGGCAATAGTCTGACTCTCGAAGGTCATGCACTGAACGTTATGGGGCTCGACGGTAAGCAGCCGGATCGCAGTTTCGTCTGGATTCCATCAATCAAAGCGGTTGTAGGCGGAGTGGTGGTCTCGGACAACATTCATGTATGGATGGCTGATACGCAGACAGAACAATCCCATCGTTACTGGGTCAATACCCTGAACCAAATCGCAAGCCTTAAACCGCTGACGGTCATCCCTGGCCACTATTTAGGGACAACCGCGTATTCCATTGAGGCTGTGAACTTCACCAGGGATTACATCAAGGCGTTCGACAACGCCGCCATCAACGCCAGCGATTCGGTCGGCATGATTACGTCCATGACCAAGCGTTACCCTGAATTGGGTGAAGTGTCATCCCTTGAACTCAGCGCCAAAGTCGTTAAAGGGGAGCTGCAGTGGTGATGGATGCGCGTTAATTACTCGATCGCTCAGCCGCCTGCGTAAGCAACCAGTCAATCAGTTCACGCAGTTGCGGCGACGGGTCTGAGCGTTCGGGATAGACCAGGTAATACGCGGCGCCGGTGCGTACTTTGAGGTCGAAAGGTGTCACCAGTCGACCGGTGCTCAGGTCTTCACCGATCAAGGACCAATCGCCGATGGCGACACCGGTACTTTGGGACGCAACCGACATGGCCAGGTCCAGCGTGTCAAAGTGCTGACCTTTACCGATATTCCTCACCGTGGTGCCAGCAGCCTTGAGCCACGCCTCCCAGTCGCGTTGGTCACGGGTCGGGTGCAGCAACATGTGCTGTTCCAGATCCGCCAACGTTTTGAGGGGAATCGGTCCGTTCAACAATTGTTGCGAGCAAACCGGCGTCAGTTGCTCGTCGAACAGATGGTGCGCGGCCACCGAATTAGCCGGTGGCGCGCCATATACCACGGCGGCATCGAACTCCTCTCGGCGAAAATCCACCGCGTGCTGGATGGTGGTGGTCAGTTCTACCGGCACGTCCGGGCGCTCTTTTTGCCACTCCAATAACCTTGGCAGCAGCCAGCGCATCATGCAGGTCGGCGCTTTGAGTTTTAGCGTTTCGCGTTTTGCGCCGACTTGCTCGACGGCTTCGTCGATCAGCGAAAACACCTTCTGAATCCGTGGGAATAACTCACTGCCTTGGGTCGTCAAGCTTAAGCCCCGCGCCTGACGCTGAAACAGCGGGTAACCCAGATGACTTTCCAGCCCCGAAATCTGCCGACTCACCGCGCCTTGGGTGATGTGCAGCAGTTCAGCAGCTCGCGTGAAATTGCAGCACTGGGCCGTAATCAGGAAGGTATGCAGCGCTGGGAGGGGCGGAAGACGTTTCATCGGTGCTTAGTCATGCAGTGAGGACATGCCTAGCATGACATTTTTTGCCTTGTCACAGGTATGGCCACACGGTCCAATTGCGGCTCATCTGTAGCGTGTCCCGCCGCCGTGTGCGCCGGGACGTTGATGCAGGTCCAAACAGAAGAAAGGCAGACAAACATGGCAACGTGCGGCGAAGTATTGGTCAAATTGCTCGAGGGCTACGGCGTCGAGCAGGTCTTCGGCATACCCGGCGTGCATACCGTCGAGCTGTATCGCGGGCTTGCAGGCTCCTCGATCAACCATGTAACGCCGCGTCATGAACAAGGTGCGGGCTTTATGGCCGACGGTTATGCGCGCACCAGCGGCAAGCCGGGCGTATGTTTCATCATCACCGGGCCGGGCATGACCAATATCACAACGGCCATGGGTCAGGCTTATGCCGACTCGATCCCGATGTTGGTTATCTCCAGCGTGCAATCACGCAGCCAGTTGGGAGGCGGGCGTGGAAAACTGCATGAACTGCCATCGCAGAGCAATCTGGTTGCTGGCGTGGCGGCGTTTTCTCACACCTTGATGTCGGCATCTGAGCTGCCTGCGGTGCTTGCCCGGGCATTCGCGTTGTTTCAGGCCGGCCGTCCGCGTCCGGTTCATATCGAAATTCCGCTCGACGTGCTGGTTGAGAATGCCGATGCGTTGCTCGCTAGCCAACCGGTTACTGTTGACCGCGCCGGCGCGGCTCCGCGGGCGATTGCGCAGATGGTCAGCCTATTAGCTGCGGCTGAACGACCGCTGATCCTCGCAGGCGGCGGTGCCATTGATGCTGCGCCAGCGCTGACGCAGCTCGCCGAATTGCTGGGTGCCCCCGTCGCATTGACCATCAATGCCAAGGGCATGTTGCCGTCCCGCCATCCTTTATTGATCGGCTCTACTCAATCGTTAGTGGCGACGCGCGCGTTGGTGGCCGAGGCCGACGTGGTGTTGGCCATCGGTACTGAACTGGCCGAAACCGACTACGACATCACCTTCGCCGGTGGTTTCGAGATTCCCGGTACGTTGCTGCGCATCGACATCGATCCAGACCAAACCGTGCGCAACTATATGCCTCATGTAGCGCTGGTTTCGGACGCCGACACCGCTGCGCAGGCATTGCTCGCTGGGTTGGCGACCGAAGAACTGCCAGCACGTCGCGCAGATTGGGGTCACCAGCGGGCGTCGGTATTGCGCGAAACCCTGGAAACGACGTGGGATGAGTCCATGCGCGGGCAGACTGTTTTCCTGGGGGCAATTCTCGATGTGCTGCCGGACGCGGTGCTGGTCGGCGATTCAACCCAGCCGGTGTACACCGGTAATCTGACCTTGAACTTGGAGCAGCCGCGTCGTTGGTTCAACTCATCGACGGGCTACGGCACCCTCGGTTATGCGTTGCCCGCCGCCATTGGTGCATGGTTGGGACGAGCCTGCGAAGCGGGTAGTCGCGGCGCAGTGGTGTGCCTGATTGGTGATGGTGGTTTGCAGTTCACCCTAGCGGAACTGGCGAGTGCCGTCGAAGCGCGCACGCCGATCATCGTGTTGCTGTGGAATAACCAAGGCTATGAAGAGATCAAAAAGTACATGGTCAATCGCGCCATTGAGCCGGTGGGCGTCGACATCTATACCCCAGACTTTATTGCTGTCGCCAAAGCCTTGGGCTGTGGGGCCGAAGCGGCTTGTGGTGTCGATGAATTGAAAGCGGCGTTGCGTGAGGCCGCTGACCGCCAAGGTCCGACCTTGATTGAAATTGATCAAACGTTGTGGATGGAAGGATTGAAATCATGCTGAACCCTCAACCGGGCGTGTACATAAACGGCCAATGGTTGGCTGGCAGTGAACAACTTTCAGTCATCAACCCGGCCACTGAGGCGCCTCTGGCCACGGTGGCCGGTGGTGGCGAAGCGTCGGTGGAGCAGGCCGTACACGCGGCAACAACCGCTTTTCCTGAATGGTCGCAGACTTGCGGAGCCGACCGTGGCGCGTTCCTGCGCAAGATTGTCCGCGGTGTGCAAGAGCGGCGCGAACGCCTGATCGAACTGCAATCGCTCAACAACGGCAAACCATTGTTTGAGGCGGCCATTGATGTGGATGACGTGATCGCCACCTTCGATTATTACGCCGGCCTTGCCGAAGCGTTGGACGCTAGCCAAAACAGCAGCGTGCCGTTACCCAGCGATGACTTTGCTGCGCGGTTGCGCCGTGAACCCTGTGGCGTTGTCGCGTTGATCGTGCCCTGGAATTTCCCGATGGTCACCACCGCGTGGAAGCTGGCGCCAGCCTTGGCCGCCGGGTGTTGCGTGGTCTTAAAACCATCGGAAGTCACGCCACTGCCGGAGCTGGAGCTGGCCGACATCATTGCCCACTGCGGCTTGCCCGCCGGGGTGTTCAACCTGGTTTGCGGGACCGGGCTGGCGGTCGGCGCACCGTTGGCGGCGCATCCGGGCGTCGCGAAAATTTCCTTCACTGGCAGCAATGCCGTGGGTGTACAGGTCATGCAGCGCGCCGCCGAAACGGTGAAAGGCGTCAGCCTGGAATTAGGCGGTAAATCCTCATTGCTGGTGCTCGCGGATGCCGATCTGGATTTGGCTGTTGAACTCGCCAGCGGCGGCGGATTCTTTAATGCCGGACAGATGTGTTCCGCAACCAGTCGGGTGTTGGTGGCCGACGAATTGGCCGATGCGTTTCTCGAAAAGCTCAAAGCACGGGCTGAGGCCATTCGTGTTGCTGACCCATTTGATCCGGACGTCGAGATGGGTGCACTGGTGAATCAGGCGCAGTACCAGCGCGTCCTCGGTCATATCGCCCGCGGCATCAATGCTGGAGCACTACTGGTCTGTGGCGGTGAACGGCCTGTGGAATTACCGCGCGGATATTTTTTGCGGCCCACGATTTTCACCAATGTGCCCCTGGAAAGTGCGTTATGGCGTGAAGAGATTTTCGGACCGGTGCTGTGCGTGCGCAGCTTCGCCACCGAAGCCGAGGCCATCGCGTTGGCTAATGATAGCGAGTTCGGTCTGGTCGCCAGTGTTGTAAGCGCTGACGCAGAGGCCGCTGATCGGGTCGCAAACGCCCTGCACGCGGGGCTGGTGTGGATAAACGCCCCGCAAGTGATCTTCCCGCAGACGGCGTGGGGTGGTTACAAACACAGCAGTATCGGTCGTGAGTTAGGACCCTGGGGACTGCAGGCTTTTCAGGAAATAAAGCACGTCATCCGTAGCCTCTGAAAGCCGTTCCAAAGCACGGGAATAGGTCACGCATGCCTCCTTGTGAGGCATGCGTTTGGCACATGGCTTCAATGACAAACTTTCGATTGTTGCACCTTCCCCACCGCCTCAGGATGACCCCCATCAAGCCAGCTCGGCCCTCGGTTTACGGGCGCTGTAGCTGGATTGATGCGCGGCTCCGTCACTGCCCTTTAGGCCTGGGGCAAAGACGCGATCACCTCACTTAAGAAAAACAAACGGAGTCCGTCATGGGCGAGCACGATCTGAACAGAAGGCAATTCATCAAGACAGTGGGTGTTGCATCGGTTGCCGCTGCAGCGATGTCCATGCCGTTTATCCGGGCGAGTGCCGCGGAAAACCAATTTCAGGGCAAGACCCTACGCTTGTTGACCTGGTCAGATGACACCGGGCTGGCTGCATTGCGCAACATCGCCGCGACTTTCGAAGCTAAAACCGGCGCCAAGGTTATTGCAGACCGCACCGGCAGCACCTCGGAAATGGTTGCCAAGCTCAAGGCCGGCGGTGATCGTCCGCAATACGACATCATCACCCTTGCCGGTGTGGGTGCCGAAGGCCTGGCAGCAGCCGGTCTGCTTGAAAAACCTGACCTGAACCGTATCCCCAACATCGTCGATGTTCCGGAAAAATATCGTACTGGCGCTAACGGTCATGGCGTCGGTTATCTGCTGTGGTGCAACAGCTTGATCTACAGCACCCGCACCGTTAAAGAGGCTCCAACCAGCTACGCCGCACTGTGGGACAAGGACTTGGCGCCGAGCATTTTCCTGCCGCCGCCGAACTGGACCGAAGCCATGGACTTGATCATCATCGCTGCCAAGCTGGCCGGTGGTGACGAGCACAATATCGAGCCTGGCTTCAAGAAACTGGCTGAACTCAAAGATCGCGTCGTGACCCTGGGTGAAAACCCGAACCAGATCGCCGAACTGTTCCGCACCGGCTCGCTGGACATGGGCGGTCTTTACGCCCCCGCGTTCTTCCCGAAACAGCTTCGCGACCCGGCTTACGGTTTGGGCGCTACGTTCGGCATGAAAGAAGGTTTCTACACGGACTTGATGCAGACCGTTATGCCGAAAAATCGCCCAGGCGATACAGATTTGGCCTACGCCTTTATCAACCACTCTCTGGACCCATTGGTGCAGGGCAAGATGGCTGAAGACATCTACAACGGCCCGGTCAACGCCAAGGCGATCATCTCCGCCGAAGCCCGCAAGAGTCCGTTCATCCTTACGCCTGAGCAAATTGCCGACAAGGCGATCATGCACGACAACGCCTTCTTGGCGACCGTGCATGACCAGTGGATTCGTCGATACACCGAGATTTTCTCTTCTTGATGTGCTGATCGCGAGCAAGCCCGCTCCTACATGATCGTGTAGGAGCGTGCTTGCTCGCGATGGCGGTATCGCTGCTGAAATCCATCTCCCACGAGATCATTGCTATGGAAAACCAACCTTTGATCCGCTCGGTCGTTACGTCTTCGCAACGTCGTGCCAAATCGATTTCTCCCACGGCGCGCGCTTGGCTTTTCCTTACGCCGTCGATGCTGTTTCTTGCCGTTCTAATCGCTGCCAGTCTGTTGGTGTTGCGCATGAGTGTGGGCACCAAAGGCGCGGAATGGAGCGGCTTCAGCCTCGCCAGCTACGCGCAGTTGGCTGAGCCCTATTACTTGAAATCGTTGCTGCTGACCCTGCGACTGGCGTTGTTCAGTGCGGCGATCGCAGTAGTGCTGGCGATTCCGGTGGCTTACACCATGTCCCGCCTGCAATCGCCATTCTTGCGAAGAGTGTTCTTGGCTGCCGTGCTGTTGCCATTACTGGTCAATTTACTGCTGCAAAGTTATGGCTGGCTGGTAATACTCGGGCCGGGCGGGATGCTGAATAAAGCGTTGATCGGGCTTGGCCTCATCACTCGTCCAGTGATGTTGCTGTACAACCAAAACGGCGTGTTGATGGGGTTGGTGCAAACCGCTTTCCCCTTAGCAGTGTTGCCGATTGCCAGCGCCATGCGCGGCGTTTCCCGCAGCTTTGAAGAAGCCGCGGCAACGTTGGGCGCCAGCCGCTTTCAAGTGTTTCGCCAAGTGGTATTGCCGATGAGCCTGCCCGGCATCATCACGGGCGCCACGTTGGTGTTTGCCTACAACGCCAGTAGTTTTGTCGTACCGCTTTTGCTCGGTGGTCGGCGGGTGCCCATGCTGGCGGTGATGGTCCATGACCAAATCGCACCACTGATGAACTGGCCCGCAGCCTCGGCGGCGGGTGTGGTGTTGATCGCGACCACGCTGGCGATCATGACCCTCTCTGAATATTTTGCCGGTCGCCGCCGTCGCCTGTTGGAGGCTTCCCAATGAGCCGCTCCTTGAAATCACGTTTTCGCTTCCAACCGGTATTGCCCGGTGACACCGGACGTTTTGCCGGTTTTCTTTCAGGCTTCATTTTATTGCTCGCAGTGCTACCGATTCTGACCATGATCGTCATGTCGTTCAGTGGCGCCTCGAACCTGGATTTCCCGCCCAGCAGCTACAGTATGCAATGGTACAAAGCCGCGTGGCAGACCTTCGTTTCGCCCGACGCCAGCGATGTCCTGAGTCTGGGCAAAGCCATGGCCACCAGTTTGTGGGTGGCGTGCTTGACCATGATTCTGGCAACCATCGTGGCGGTGCCCGCGTCCTACGCCCTGACCCGTTGTGAATTTCGCGGCAAGGGCGTGGCGCTGCAATTGATGTCGTTGCCCCTGGTGTTTCCGATGGTGGTGCTTGGGTTGGCATTGCTGCTGATTTTCGACAGCCTGCCGTTCCAGATGAACACCTCGCGGCTGGTGATTGCTCACGTGATCCTGGCGCTGCCGTTCGTGGTTAAAAACTGTACGGCAGCCATGATGTCGATTGGCAGTGAAGTCGAGGAGGCCGCACAGATGCTCGGCGCTTCACCGCTGCGGGCGATTGTCGATGTCGTGGTTCCGTTGATGAAATCAGGGATTCTTGCCGGGATGCTGCTGGCGTTTATCGTCTCGTTCAACGAATTCACAGTGACCTACTTTTTGTACAACATCGACGTCATGACCGTGCCGATCTGGATGTACAGCCGCACGGTGTCATCGCTGGACCCCACCGTATTCTCGTTTGCCGTGCTGATCGTGCTGATCGACTTCGTCCTGATCTGGGCGTTGGAGAAGCTGGTCGGTGAAGGTGGCGTTTCGTTTTAATTTTTTTGAGGTTTAAGTAAATGACCGGATTAATTCTGGAAAACGTCGAGAAATATTACGGCTCCGCCTGCGCGGTGACCGACGTCAATTTGCACCTGCCGGAAGGCAAGTTGGTGTGTTTTCTCGGCCCGTCGGGCTGTGGCAAGACCACCTTGCTGCGCATGATCGCCGGATTGGAAACCCTCACCAGTGGCGAGATTCGTCTCGACGGTGAAGACGTCAGCCATACCCCGGCGCATCAGCGAAATTTCGGCATGGTCTTCCAGTCACTGGCGTTGTTTCCGCACATGACTGTCGGTGAAAACATTGCTTATCCGCTGAAACTGCGCGGCGTAAGCAAGGCCGATCAAAACGCGCGGGTCAAGGAACTGCTGGAACTGATTCAATTGCAGGCGATGATCGATCGGCCGGTAGCCAAGTTGTCCGGTGGCCAGCGGCAGCGCGTTGCCATTGCGCGGGCGATTGCGTCGCACCCTAAGTTGTTGTTGCTGGACGAGCCTTTGTCGGCGCTCGACGCCAAGCTGCGCGAGTCCATGCAAGTGGAAATTCGCCAACTGCAACAACGGCTAAACATCACCACGATTCTGGTGACCCACGACCAGCGTGAAGCCATGACCATGGCCGATATCGTTGTCGTACTGGGGCAAAATCGTGTGCAGCAGGTTGGCACTCCGATTGAAATTTACCGCAACCCTGCCA
>NZ_JAMFRV010000401.1 GCF_026224925.1 Pseudomonas sp.
AGCGGCAGCGTGTAGAGCACATCGATCAACATGCCCGGAATCTGATTGCCGAACGACAAGCTGCGCGCGGACGGCTCAAAAATGAGGCGACTCGCAGGGATCGACAAGTCGCCGCTCATGGTTCCATTTTTCAAGTGTGGCGCACTGATGCCGACTTGCGCTGCTGGGACCTGAGCCTGGACCCGTCTGACCGCTTGGTCGGTTCGCTGTGGGGCGCAGATCCAGAAGCTTCCAACTTGGGCAGCGTCGGCTTCGCTCGCACGGTAACGCCAGAGTCATGGCTATCGACATGGTCCGGGCTTAGTTCAAACGCATCGCTGAACAAGACTTCCCACGCCATTGAGCAACCGCTACTGCTCATCGAGTACACCGGTGATAACTGCGTGTTTCCTGGCGATGTAAATAAAATTTATGCCGATATACCGTCTTCAAATAAACGGCGATTCAAAGTACGTGGTAACCACCATGGACAGGCGCTGGAAGACGGCGAGGAGCCCGGACAATGGATTGCTGGTTCGCATCTTCAGCAATGGCTTAACGATACTTTCTGACCAACATCGAGTACCCAATGATGAACACAACAACTACAACAACTGCATCAGCTTCGTTGGCTCCAGACTCCACCACACTCGTTGCATCTGGCCGCATTAACCGCGTGCGCGATGCGTTGCCGGGCGTCGTTTATCCGAAGCAGCAGGAGCTTGATCATTATGTAAATGAAGGGGTCCTTGGCGTTGAAACCCTTGCCGATGGTTTTCGTCAGTCAGTAGAGCGCTATCCCACCAATATTGCCTTGGCAGGCCCCGGTGTAAGTATCACCTATAGCGAACTTGACGAGCTTTCCACCCGCTTGGCCGGTGCTTTGCTCAGCCAGGGTTTACAACCCCTTGATCGAGTCATGTTCCAGCTCAACAACAGCGAGCACCTGATCGTTGCATTTTTGGCCTGCGTGAAGGCCGGGCTTATACCTGTCTGCACCTTGGCTGCCCATCGTGAACGGGAGATCGGCTACTTGGCCGAGCTGGCAGATGCCAAGCTTCATATCGTTCAAGGCGATGATCCAAAATTTGACACCGTCGCTTTCGCCCGCAAGATGCAACAGCAATCTTCGTCGCTGAAATGGATCATGCAGGTCGGCGGGGAGCCGCAAACAGGCATTCTTCATCAGCCGACACTTATTGAGGAACAGGCGTTTCCTGCCGCGTGCAAACAGCTTGAAGCCGTGCAACTGGATCCCTTCCAGGCCGCAGTATTCCAGCTGTCGGGGGGGACTACCGGCGTGCCAAAAATCATCCCGCGTTTTCACAATGAGTATTTGTACAACATGCGCGCCGTGGCCGCATGGCTGGACTATCGGCCAGAGGATGTGTTGTTCATGCCGCAGCCGATGATTCACAACCTGAACATGGGGTGTTGCTTCGGCCCGTTCCTGATGACGGGTGGCACTGTGACGGTCGCCCCGGACCTTCAACCGGAAACACTGGTGTCGCTGATCGAAACCACTCGCCCCACCTGGATGATGTTAGGTGGGCCAATCATTGCGCGACTTGAAACAGCTATCCACGCGGGTAGGGTCGACCTTTCCAATGCTCGAGGTGTAATCGTCGCCAACAGTGCCGCAAAGCTTAAGCAACTGTTGGGCGTACCGGTGCACAACGTATTCGGTATTACGGAAGGGGTGATCATGTTTACCCACCGTGACGACCCACAGGAAGCACTCGACACCACCAACGGGCGTCCGGTTTCCGCGTTGGACCAAGTACGAATACTTGTTCCTGGTACCGAGCAGGACGTCGAGCCAGGGCAGACTGGTGAGCCCGCTTTTAAGGGGCCGTACACAATCCACGGTTACTACAGCGCTGAAGAGCGCAATCGGGAGACCTTCACCAGCGACGGTTTTTATCGGTCCGGCGACCTCATGTACACCAAAGTCATCAATGGCGTTACCCACTACGTCTTCTGCGGTCGCTTGAAGGACCTCGTCAGCCGAGGCGGCGAAAAAATCAACTGTGAAGAAGTTGAAATGGGTGTGGCCGGTCACCCGGCGGTAGCTGCCGTCGCAGCAGTTGGTTATCCCGATCCAGTGTTTGATGAGCGCCTGTGTGCAGCCATCGTCCTGCGCGATGGGTTCCAGGCACCCACGGTTGCCGAGCTAGGCGCCTTTTTGGAAGCCTATGGCCTGGCGAAGTTCAAATGGCCGGAGCGCATCGAAGTGCTGGAGTCATTCCCTTTGACCGCTGCTGGAAAACTCAGCAAGGACAAACTCCGTGAGCTTGTCAGCGAGCGGGCGCAGCAAACCCGGTCCGCGTAACTCAACTTTACATCTGGAGGCCCGTTATGGCCGCGAATCATCCTGTTCTCAAAGGCGTCCACCATACCGCCAGACCTACCTGGAAGCTCCGCGAGACCGTTGAGTTCTATCGGGACAAACTCGGATTACCGCTCGTGCATGCGATTTCGGCACGCGGTTGGGGACCGTCAAATCACCCCGATTTTTTGCACTTCTTTTTCGACAGTGGTAACGACAGCACCATCGCGTTTTTCTACTACATCAATACCGAGCAACCGGACTACACCCGTGCCGTGGCGGACTATCGCTTCGAGGCTACGCACACTGCGTGGCGAGTTGATACCCGCGAGGAACTGCTGGCCTGGCGAGACCGCATTGAAAGTCAGGGTATCCCGCTGATCTTTCAGATACGCCACGAGCTAATTGAATCGATCTACTTCAGCGATCCGAATGGCTACTACTTGGAGGTGACGCTCCAGGAAAGGCCCATGGACCAACTGGATGCCGACGACGCCACGCGTACGCTTCAAGCCGCCATGGCAGCGGAAGATGCCCATCGTGCCGGGACCTGTGATTTCACAGGGATCGATCAAGTTTGGCTCGACAAGGCACAAGGTATTTCGCCCGGTGAAAGCCCGAACGAGGCCGTTCTTTTTGTATTAGATGCACCGGAGTTCAAGCCGTTGGTAGACGCAGCCTTGCTGTGTGAGAACTACCTACTGAGCAAACTGAGCAGCGGCTATTGGAAAATCTCCACGACAGACTCGTTGGTTTTTGAGCGCAAGAAACTCGGTTTCGATGCGGCGATCTGGAATGCGGCACTTACCGGTGGTTTTGTCGGCAAGGTGTCGTCTTTTAGCCGTTACCGACTTGAAATACAGCCGGGGGGCGCGCAATGAAAGTCGCAATTATTGGCGGCGGCCCGGCGGGCCTGTACTTGGCGTTGTTGCTCAAACGCAGTGCGCCAGATTGGCAGGTGGAAATCATCGAACAGAACTCGGCCGACGCAACTTTCGGCTTTGGCGTGGTACTGGCCGACACAGGCCTTCAGCAACTGCGTGACGCGGACGCGGCCTCTTACGAGGCGTTGGTGGGCGCCATGCAATTGCATGATCGGCAGATTATTACTCAAGGCGAAACCCCGATCGAAATCACGCTGCCGGTCAAAGGCGGGGCGATCCCGCGCCTTAAACTTCTGCAAACGCTAGAGGCCCAGGCAAAGGGCGCAGGGGTCGTCATTCATCATCAGCAACGTATCTCCGGCAGCGCGGACCTCGCTCGTTTCGGTCTGCAAGATGCTGATGTGGTTGTCGGCGCAGATGGTGCTAATTCGACAATCCGTCTTGAGTTTGCCGAGCAGTTCGGCACCACCACGCGCACGCTGCAGAATCACTTCGCATGGTTCGGCACCCCTCGGGTGTTCGAATCATCGGCTCTGGTCTTTCGCAAATACCAAGGCGGCCATTTTGTTGCCCACTATTACGCGTACAGCGATGAAATGAGCACCTTCGTCGCTGAGTGTGACGACGTTACTTGGCACCGGCTCGGGCTGGAGCAGATGAGTGATGAGCAACGACAGGCTCTGTTCGAACACATATTCGCTCCCGAGCTTGACGGCGCACCACTCATATCAGGGAACGCCAAATCGGTATGGCGACAGTTTCCGGCCATTCGCAATGCCCGCTGGACAACGGATCGTTACGTATTGATCGGCGATGCCTTGGCATCTGCGCATTTCTCCATTGGTTCGGGGACTCGCATCGCCATGAACGATTCCATCGCATTGGCAAAGGCGTTGTTGGCCTGCAAGGGTGACGCATTAAAGGGGCTGCAGAGTTTCGAACACGATCACGGGCCGAAAAAACACAAACTGATTGATGCCTCTGAGCTGTCATACCTGTGGTACGAGCAGATTGCCCAATG
>NZ_JAMFRV010000402.1 GCF_026224925.1 Pseudomonas sp.
GTCGCCGATGCCAGTGGACTTCAGGTATTCCTCGGCACGGTGAGCGATGGCGCGTGGGTCGCGGTCATAGCCTTGCATGGTCGAAGGTTCAATGATGTCGCAAACCAGGATAATGGTTGGGTCTTCGGTGAACGGGTCAAGCACGGCGGTGCTGTCGTCCGGCATCAGGATCATGTCCGACGCTTCGATGCCTTTCCAGCCCGCAATGGAGGAGCCATCAAACATCTTGCCGATTTCAAAGAAATCTTCTTCTAGCGCATCGCGAGCCGGCATGGTCACGTGGTGCTGAATGCCTTTGGTATCCGTGAAGCGCAGATCAATCCATTTGACGTCATGATCTTTTATGAGTTGAACCGACTTCGACATAGTGTCCTCCGGGTGGCTTCGGGCCAGGGTAATGGTTTTGGCCCTTTGAATTTGGGTGATGCCGGGCGCGAATATCTGCCAAGGCAACCTGCCTCACAAGGGAGCAAATTGCATGCCAGTGCCCTGAGATGGGTTTTTCGCTGGAAAATCGCGCTCTCCGCGCATTAAAGCTGATATTTGAAACAATTGGTGCACTAATATGATGCTCTAATTTGGGGCGCTGTTCTATTTTGGTGCGTCAGATGTAACGCTCACAATAACTGGTTAAACCTTGAGCAATTTCCGCTATAATTCCGCCCCCTCTTTTTCGGCTGGCACCTCGCGCGCTGTTTACATGAAACTAATCGTAAAAGTCTTCCCAGAGATCACTATCAAAAGCCGGCCGGTGCGCAAGCAATTCATCCGCCAGTTGGCCAAAAACATCCGTACCGTGCTCCGTGATTTGGACCCGGCATTGGTGGTGGGCGGCGTGTGGGACAACCTTGAGGTAGAGACCAAGGTCAGCGAGCCGAAAGCCCTGCTGGAAATGACCGAGCGCCTGAGCTGCATGCCGGGCATCGCGCATTTCCTGCAGGTTGCAGAATATCCACTGGGCGATATGGACGACATTCTCGCCAAGTGTAAAAAACATTTCGGCGATTTGTTGGTCGGCAAAGTATTTTCGGTACGTTGCAAACGTGCCGGCCGACATACATTCAGCTCCATGGATGTCGAGAAATACGTGGGTAGCCAGCTTCGCCAGCAGTGCGGGGCTGCCGGAATTTCCTTGAAAGCACCTGAAATCGAAGTGCGCATGGAAATTCGCGACCAACGGCTATTTGTTATTCACAGTCAGCACAACAGCATCGGCGGTTATCCGTTGGGCGCCCTTGAACAGACCCTGGTATTGATGTCTGGCGGTTTCGATTCAACGGTGGCGGCCTACCAGATCATGCGCCGCGGGCTTATGAGCCATTTTTGCTTCTTCAATCTTGGCGGCCGCGCCCATGAATTGGGGGTGATGGAAGTCGCTCATTTCTTGTGGAAGAAGTACGGCAGCTCGCAAAGGGTGCTGTTTGTCAGCGTCCCTTTCGAAGAAGTTCTGGGAGAAATTCTCGAGAAAGTCGATAACAGTCATATGGGCGTGGTTTTGAAGCGTATGATGTTGCGCGCTGCGTCTTCTATTGCTGATCGGCTCGAAATCGACGTGCTGGTCACCGGTGAAGCGATTTCTCAGGTTGCCAGTCAAACGCTGCCGAACCTGTCACTCATCGATGCTGCGACTGACAAGCTGGTACTGCGCCCGCTGATCGCCTTCATAAGCAAGACATCATCGATCAGGCTAACGAGATCGGGACTGCCGATTTCGCCAAGCACATGCCTGAATATTGCGGGGTGATCTCGATCAACCCCAAGACCAACGCCAAGCGCAACCGCGTTGAGTACGAAGAACAACAGTTCGACATGGCAATTCTTGAGCGAGCGCTTGAGCGCGCCAAGCTGGTGACGATTGATCGAGTAATCGACGAGCTGAGCCAAAGTGTCGAAATAGAAGAAGTCAGTCAAGCACTGGCCGGTCAGGTCGTTATCGACATCCGTCACCCGGATGCTCAGGAAGACCAGCCGCTGGAATTGCCTGGAATTGAGATACAGACGCTGCCGTTCTATGCACTGAACAGCCGTTTCAAGGAACTGGATTACACGCGCCAGTACCTGTTGTATTGCGACAAAGGCGTCATGAGTCGCCTGCATGCTCATCATTTGCTCAGTGAGGGGCATGCCAATGTGCGCGTTTATCGACCGAGCTAAGTGCCCGGGGCTGTTTGCCTGTGGCTTGCGTCACCGGCCCCCCGACGCCAGTCGTCTAGCCGTAACGGCTTAAGGCCGACTCTACTGTTAATAGCTGCCTACACTTAGTCAGCTGACCGAATCCTCTGATCGAGATACACAAGTGATCGAAAATCTACGCAACATCGCCATCATTGCTCACGTTGACCATGGTAAAACCACCCTGGTAGACAAACTCTTGCGTCAATCCGGCACCCTGGAACGCAACGAGCTCAACGACGAGCGCGTGATGGACTCCAACGACCAGGAGAAAGAACGCGGTATTACCATTCTCGCGAAAAACACCGCGATCAACTGGAATGGCTACCACATCAACATCGTGGACACCCCAGGCCACGCCGACTTCGGCGGCGAAGTTGAACGTGTGATGTCGATGGTCGACTCCGTTCTGCTGTTGGTTGATGCTCAAGACGGCCCTATGCCGCAAACCCGTTTCGTGACCAAGAAGGCTTTCGAAGCCGGCCTGCGTCCAATCGTGGTCATCAACAAGGTTGACCGTCCAGGCGCTCGTCCGGACTGGGTTCTGGATCAAATCTTCGACCTGTTCGACAACCTGGGTGCTACTGAAGAGCAACTGGACTTTAAAGTCATCTACGCCTCTGCGTTGAACGGTATTGCCGGTCTCGACTACAACGAGATGGCTGAAGACATGACGCCGTTGTACCAGGCTGTTGTTGACCACGTTCCAGCACCACAAGTTGACCGTGACGGTCCGTTCCAGATGCAAATCTCGGCACTGGACTACACCAGCTTCCTGGGCGTCATCGGTGTTGGCCGTATCGCTCGTGGTCGCGTCAAGCCGAACACCCAGGTTGTTGCGATCGACGCTGATGGCAAGCGCCGCAACGGCCGTATTCTGAAACTGATGGGTCACCACGGTCTGCACCGTGTTGACGTTGAAGAAGCAGCTGCCGGCGACATCGTCTGCATCAGCGGCTTCGACCAGCTGTTCATCTCCGACACTCTGTGCGACCCACTGAATGTTGAAGCGATGAAGCCGCTGACCGTTGACGAACCAACCGTTTCGATGACCTTCCAGGTAAACGATTCGCCTTTCTGCGGTAAAGAAGGCAAGTTCGTCACCAGCCGTAACATCAAGGAACGTCTGGACAAAGAATTGCTGTTTAACGTTGCTCTGCGCGTTGAAGAAGGCGACTCTGCTGACAAGTTCAAAGTATCCGGCCGTGGCGAGTTGCACCTCTCGGTACTGATCGAAACCATGCGTCGCGAAGGCTTCGAAATGGGTGTTGGTCGTCCGGAAGTTATCATTCGTATGGTTGACGGCGTTAAGCACGAACCGTACGAAAACGTCACCATCGATCTGCCAGAAGATTCCCAGGGCGCGATCATGGAACAGATCGGTATCCGTAAAGGCGACCTGACCAACATGGTTCCGGATGGCAAGGGCCGTGTTCGCCTTGAATACAACATCCCTGCTCGTGGCTTGATCGGTTTCCGTAACGAATTCCTGACCCTGACTTCAGGCGCAGGCATTCTGACCAGCATCTTCGACCGTTACGACGTGATGAAGTCGGGCGACATGTCCGGCCGTCAGAACGGCGTTCTGGTATCGGTTGCTACCGGTAAGGCTTTGACCTACTCGCTGGAAACTCTGCAAGCGCGTGGCAAGCTGTTCCTGGGTCATGGCGAAGACGTGTACGAAGGCCAAATCGTCGGCATCAACAGCCGCGACAACGACCTGGGCGTTAACCCAACCAAAGGCAAGAAGCTCGACAACATGCGTGCTTCCGGTAAAGACGAAACCATCGCTCTGGTTCCGCCTATCCGTTTCACTCTGGAACAAGCGCTGGAATTCGTTCAAGAAGACGAACTCTGCGAAGTGACTCCAAAGTCGATCCGCCTGCGTAAGAAAATTCTTGGCGAAAGCGAGCGCACCCGCGCTGCCAAGAAAAGCGGCAACTGATTTTAAGTAGCTGTTAAAAAAACGCCCCCGACAGCGATGTCGGGGGCGTTTTTGTTTGTATGGCAGGAACTCGGCGATAGATTGGGGCAATTCACGGATAACTATGGGACCGAATTCATTCGGGAATCGGTTTCACATCCGCAAAATATTTATCTGATCCGACGCTTTCCCGAATGAATTCGGTCCCACCGCTACTCGATGAGCCTGATTAAAAAATATACAGCGTATTGTCTACCGGTTTGCGCTCAGGGGTCTTCGGCACATAGGCGCAATAACCAGGCCGAGGCCCAATTTTAGGGTGATTGCGGCAAGTATCTGGGCGTTTTTCGTAAATCGTGCACAACCGACTTTTACGGTCCAGGTACAGACAATCGTTGTTGCTCATGCGCTGCAACGTGAAAATCCCGAGCTTCTGGTTATAGCGCTCGACGATTCCGTCTTTTTGCAGGCGTTTAGCGATGTTCTTCGGCGGATCGCCACGCTCGAACTCGTCCACCAAGCCGATGCGGATCAAATCCTTGATCTTCACTTCCACCGGCAACGTACAACAGCTGGAAATGCAGCCGCCACACATGGTGCTGGAATATTTGGCCCAGGTATCGATTCGGTCGATTTCTGCGGCGGCGATCAGAGTGGGTTTCATGTGTTCACATTTTCGGGTGTATCGGGCGCGCGATGATACCGGTGCTTGGGGAAATCGCGTAAGCAAAAATTAAATGACCGACTGTCGGCGGTCTTTTCAACGTGTCATCAGGCCTTAGTATTGGCTCGGCAGGATGGTGTTCTTTAAGTATCGAGAGTGGACATGCACAGGCCCGAACAAGTCGTCGCGGACGTTTTTTCCTTATATCAGCAGCATGGTGATACCGAATACATTGGCGAGCCTGTTTCGCAAATCGAGCACATGTCCCAATCGGCGCAGCTGGCCATGGCCGAAAACTTCGACGATGAAGTGGTGCTTGCGGCGTTCTTTCATGACATCGGGCATATCTGCGCGCAGGACTCACAAACGCTTAACATGGGCGGGTTTGGCGTCATGAGCCACGAGCGTGTTGGCGCTGATTACCTGCGCAAATGTGGATTCAGCGAGCGCGTGGCGAAATTAGTGGAGTACCACGTCCAGGCCAAACGCTACCTGACCCTCAAGCAGCCGGGTTATTACGAGCAACTGAGCAACGCCAGCCGCCGAACCCTGGAGTATCAGGGCGGTGTGATGAGCGTTGAAGAGGCTGCAACATTCGAGCAAGACCCACTGAGCAGCATCAGCTTGCGCATGCGCCAATGGGATGAATGGGCCAAAGAGATTCAAGTCCCGGTGATGGACCTGGAGCTGCTTAAAAGCAAAGCGTTGAAGTTGTTGAGTAATTGAAATCCTGTGGGTCCGAATTTATTTGGGAATGACGCGATGCGGTTCCACTGATGTACCGAGTCGCCTGCTTCCCGAACAAGTTCGCTCCCACCAAGATTTCGGCAAGGCGCCGAATTGGGTGTGGTCAATCCGATCTGGTGGGAGCGAACTTGTTCGCGAAGA
>NZ_JAMFRV010000034.1 GCF_026224925.1 Pseudomonas sp.
ACAGCCTGGCGGTCTGGCACGCCGTCTGAGTCATTGTCGGGTACTGGATATTCGTCCAAGTCGTAGACGGTGAACGTTTTTGAATAGGCTTTGATTAGGCGCATGGCTTCCAGGCTACCGTCATCCAAGCGCCGCTGTAGGATCACCGCGTTAGGGTTGAATTGAGCCAGCTCGCTTACCGATAGTAAGTTCGGCGTCAATGCGCCATCGAGGGCAAGCTGATCGCGTAATGTCTCAAAGGGTTTGAGCAGCCGATAAGCCGCAGAGTCCCAAGGGGCTGCCGGATGGCCTAGCACAACGGGTAACGGCCGCCATGACAGCGGACGCCAGTTAAGGTCGCTGTTGAATTGCAGACTGAAATCGGCACCGCTGAGAGAGAAATTCTTGTTATAGGCAGGGTCGTGGCTAATGATTGGCAGCCACTTGGCATAAAGTCTTTCCTCCTCAGCCTTTAACTGCAAAGCGTCGGCTTCTTTCCCATCCGCTTGACTCAACGCGGGGTCATGCAGCAGCGATGCGTGAGGCGTCCAGACAATTAGATGGCCGCTTGCCCCTACTTTTAAACACAGATCTATGTCGCTGTAAGCCATCTTGAATTGCGCTTCATCCAAGCCCTCTACTTCATGGAAAAGTGAGGTGCGGATCATCAAGCAGGCGGACCTGACCGCGCTGTAGTTCTGATCGACTTCCAAGCGCTGCATATAGCTGGGGCCGGATTGAGGCTGCTGCATAAATACGTTTCTTGTCGGCCCATTCAAGCCTAGAACCACACCGGCATGTTGAATATTACCGTCGGCGGTGAGCAGTTTTGCACCGACAATACCCACCTCCGGGCGCTGCGCGTGGTTGAGCAGTTCCTCAAGCCAAGTGGTGCTCAGGACAGCCGTTTCGTCGTTAAGCAGGACGAGGTATTCACCGTTGGCCTGCTGTGCAGCCATGTTGTTGATGGCTGAGTAACTAGACGGATGCGGGTATCGCAGCACTTTTATTTTTTCGCTGCCCATGCCTTCGATTCCGCAAAGCCATGCAACGGTGTCAGCGTCTTGGCTAGCGTTGTCAATAATCAATATTTCGTAGTTTTGATAGGTTGTTTTTTCAAAAACGCTTTCCACACAGCGCACCAGGTTATTCAGATAACCTTTTGTCGTAATAAGTATCGAGACAAGCGGTTGCGCAGAGTGACCGTACTGGATGTGGTAACGCCGCGGGAGCGTTTGAAGGACGTGGCCATTTTCGTAGTTACGGGCGTGGAGGTGACGTTGTAGCGTCGATATCTCATCCGGGTTTTGTTCTGAGAGGGGAGCGTTGCAAATCAGCAGGGGCTCGCTGATGTGGGCAAAACCTTCGATTCCATAGGTCTCGACCAGGCGAAGGATTAAGTCAAACTCCAGCGCTTGAGGGAAGTGCGGGTCGAACCCACCTGCGTTGAGAAATGCTGGCCGATGGAAAAGCCAATGCCTGGAGGTGACCAGTGGAAAGCTCAGCAAATAGTCGAAATTAAAGTCCGGGCGCAGCACAATGCCTGGAGCACTGTTGAACTGGTGATGTAACTCGTCGGCAAATACCGCATGGGATCCAGACGTGTCCATTAATCCAACAACGACAGCCTGTAGGCCGCTGGCCGTGAATGTTGTGCCTGCATCAATCAGCATTATCCAGTCAGATGCTGAGTGTCGTGCGACTAAGTCGTTGATCACCAACGCGCGATTATCTGGAGTTGCTTGCGCCCACATTAACCGTGCGCCGAGGTCACTGTCGGGCAGGTTGTTGTGCTCGGAAATGACCGCGACACTGATTGTCGCGAGCACTGAGTCATTGGCGTACAGGCTCTCTAGCGAGATCAGCAAATTCCCGGCGTCGTTTGCAAAATCTGAGATGACGATCAGCAGCGCCGGTGCGAGATGTGAGCTCAGGCGTTGATCTATCAGCGTGCGTTGAGGTGCCGCAGTGACGCGAGCTTCCAGCCAGGTTTTTACGCTGCTGCCGCTGTCATTTGCAGGCTTTCGTACGGCGTGTGATAACAGGTCGAAACTTTTGAAATTCAACGGGTCGGACAGCGGTGCAACACTCACGTACCCGGCGTATCCATGTTTCCTTGTCCAGCCCGACTCACGGATCATTCGCTTAAAAAGCTCGTGGTAGGCCCACGCGCGAGTCGGGTCGTCTCTTAAGTGTCGGCTGTATTGAATGCTAGAGACGCGAAAATAAGAAAGTGTCCGGTCAATAATTGCCAGATTGCCGATGCGCAACAGTTTCACGTACATCGCCAAGTCGCCGATCGTATAAATCACTTCGCCGTTTAGCGACATTAATTCGTCGCCAAATGCCAAGACGTCAGCCCTGCGGCACATGACGGATGAAGGCTCACCGATGAAGTTGAAAATATACTGGCCGAGGAAAGATACTAGCGTTTTACCTTCCAACACCGAGCTTTGGGAAAAAGGGAACATAAACACGATGTCATTAGGTGCAAAGTCGCCGTTTTCATCAATGAACTGGCGACGGGAGGACGCGAGCGAGATGTCAGGGTTGTGCTCAAGTATGTCGACTAGCAGGCGCACGCAATCAGGAACGATAATGTCATCGTCATACAGAAATTTGATGTAATGCCCGTTTGCCTCGGCAATACAGCGTGCTACGTTCTTGATTTCACCCAGCTGCACTTCGTTTCGAAAGTAACGAATGGGCCAACGACAGGCCGCACGTTTTCTCTCGACGATGGCGGCTATTTCCTCGGTGGGGCAGTCATCACAAATCACGATTTCAATCTCGTCATGATTTTGCCGCATGGCGCTATTTAAAGACGCTTCGAAGTAAAGAGCTTTGTATGCGGGAATAACGATGCTGACCAGTCGAGAGGGGCTCATCTTAATACCTAGTGCTTGAAAAGGGGCGTCAACGTGTCGGTCAGTGGTGGTTTTTCTGACCGATATGCAATACGGATTGCTGGGTAATACCGTGTTTGGTGAACGTGCCATGACCGAAGTCGGCAGTCGCAAGCGACTTCACCTGAAAGCCCCCATTACCCAGTCGTTGCAGAAAATCATGCTTGGCATAGAGGCGTACATGATCGTCCTGGCCAAAGCGTGCCCATCGTTCATCGACACTTTTCTCAAACGGGTCTTCATCTGTTTCCATGGCGGTCAACAGGAGGGGCACCATGAGGATGGCGGTCCCGCCTGGCGCCAGGACGCGATACAACTCCGCAATAGCCTTTGCATCGTCCAAAACATGTTCCAGCACATGGGAACACACGATGAAATCAAACGCGTTATCCGAATAGATGTGCATGTCCATGATGTCGACAATGTCATCAGCCAGTGGCGAGAACAAGTCGGCGGAACGGTATTGTGCATTCGTAATGGCGCGTAAAAATTTGGACAGCACCGGCGCAGGAGCAATGTCAAGAATGCGCATGGGGCGGTCGCTGGGTTGTGTCAGCAATTGTTTTACGAACAGCGCATACATGCGATCCCGGTCTGACGCAGCACAGACCGGGCAACTGTATTGACCCAGATTGAGCGTTTCGAAATCCTCCAGAGAATAAAAAACATTTAGTCGGTGGAAGATATCGAAAAAGCCGTTTGGCAGCGGCAGAAAGTTCGGGAACCGTGAAGAACAGACAGGGCATTGACGCATATTAAAAAGCCTCGTTGGCAGCTGCGCTGATGATCTGAACGACTCTGTCGATATCGTCATCCGTCAGGCTGTCAAAAATGGGTAGGCAGAGTATTCGGTGCGAAATATCATCGGCGAAAGGCAGATTGGTTTTTCGTGCTGACTCAAGGCCTCGGTACATTGGGAATTCTGTAATCAGCGGGTAAAAGTAACGGCGTACTAAAATATTCTGTTCACGAAACCGTTCGTACAGCGCATCCCTTGATAGAGCGAATCCTGGACCCACCAGGATCGGGAAATACGAATAGTTGTGCCCGTCCTGCACAGCCCAAGCCAATTCAATTCCCGGTATGGTCGCTACCGCTTCGCGATAAATAGCGTCGACTCGCTTTCTTCTGTGCAGTGCCGCGTCTATATGCTTAAGCTGCAACAGCCCAAACGCCGCATTTATCTCGCTCATCTTGCCGTTGATGCCCGGCGCGACCACAGTGACTTCGTCAGCAAAACCAAAGTTTTTCAAATAGTCGATGCGCTGTTTCGTTTTCGCATCAGGGCAAATAATCGCTCCGCCTTCAAAGGTGTTGAAGACCTTGGTGGCATGAAAGCTGAGTATCGACATATCACCGTGGGTGAGAAGACTTTGGCCCTTATGGCGGACGCCAAACGCATGCGCGGCGTCATAGATAACCTTTAGCCCGTAGCGATCCGCTATTTCCTGAATACGATCAACGTTGCAGGGTATGCCATAGCAATGGACCGGCATAATGGCGGTTGTCGCAGGCGTAATAGCCTCTTCGAGCCGGTCAGGGTCGAGGTTGTAGTCCTTCGCATGGTTGCGAACGAACTGC
>NZ_JAMFRV010000403.1 GCF_026224925.1 Pseudomonas sp.
ATCATCACAGCTGAATCCCGCGAGCGGAACAGCAGGGAAATGGCGGCTCTATTGATTGCGAAGGGACGCTAATCACAGTCGACCTCTTAGCTCACTGAATATCTCCGTATACGCCTTAACCCACTCTTCAGTGGGGGGGTAAAGCCGCGCTCAAGTTCGTACTGTCTACGGGCACCTCGACAGATTTCATACAGCCCCGTTAAAAAACAACAATAACAGCCGGCAACGACCGGCAAAGGATTCAATACGTGGAGTACAGAAAACCTGTGCCTTTGTCAGAATCAAAGTACCTGCAGCACTTCGGCGTAGCTTTCGTTGCATGCCTCTCGACTGTCAGCGCGACCGCCGCGGAAATTGATACGGGTAACCCTGACTTTAGACTTCGTTGGGACAATACGGTCAAATACGTTGCTGGCTACCGTCTGCACGATGCCGACAGCAAATTGGCGAGCGATGCCAACCTCGGTGATGGTGATACCAACTTTCGCAAATCTGGACTCATATCTAATCGTATTGATTTGCTTAGCGAGCTTGAGGGCAATTACAAGCAGTTTGGGTTTCGCATCAGTGGCGCGGGCTGGTACGACACTGTGTACAACCGAGATAACGATAACAACACGGCCGGAGCATTTGGCCCTGGTACAAGTGCAGTGAACTCTTCACAGATATCCAAGTCGTCCGAGTTTACCCCCTATACTCGAGACGCCAACGGCCGTGATGCTGAATTGCTGGATGCTTTCGTCTCTCAGAGGTTCGATGTCGACGGGCATGCCGCCAATGTGCGCGTGGGTCAGTTCAGCCAAGTGTGGGGCGAGAGCCTGTTTTTTGGCGATAACGCTGTTGCTGGGGCGATGTCCCCGATCGACGTAGCCAAAGCCGTGGCCGTCCCTAATCTGCGTTTTCAGGAAATCTTGCGGCCGGTTCCGCAGGTGTCGGGGCAATACCAGCTCAGCGATGATGTAACGGCTTACTCCTACTACCAACTGCAGTGGCGTGAAGACCGCTCGCAAGGCAGCGGCAGCTACTTCTCGCCGATCGACTTTCAACGCGGTGGTAACCTGATCTATACGCCTACAGGACCCTACGCGCGAAGTTCCACTCAAGATGGCAAGGACTCGGGGCAGTTTGGGGTAGCGTTGCGGATTCGTACGGACGCTACCGATTATGGTCTTTACGCGCTTCGATTCAACAGCAAGGCCAGTCAAATCGTCACCGACCCGATCAACCAATCATTTTATGAGGCCTACCACAGCGGCACAAACGTGTTTGGCGCCAGCGCCAACCACAACGTGGGATTATTTAACCTAGCGGTCGAGTCATCGGTCCGGTTCAATCAGGATTTGCTATCACCCAACGCGTATGACATTGGCAACGGTGCTGAATATGCCGTTGGCAAGACTTGGCATGTGAACCTTTCTGCCGTCGGTTCAAACCTCGGCAGGACCATGTTTTGGGATGACGCGCAACTGTTAGCTGAAGCTGCGTTCACCCGAGTGTTAAGCGTGGAGAAAAATGCCGATACCCTAAGTGGCTGCCAGCCCTCTACTTTTCCAGGCTCTGTCTGCAAACCCAACGGAACCCGCGACAGCTGGAAGCTTCAGGCCCTGTTCGAACCGGTGTACTACCAGGCTTTTCCTGGCATAGATGTGCGGCTACCGTTTGGTATCTCCTATCAACCCAGTGGATCGCGCAACATGGTGGGGGCTGCGCCTCTTCCCGAGAACGCAGGCACGGTTAACCTCGGCGTGAGTGCAACATACCTCGACACGTGGCGATTATCTCTGAACGTAACTCACTTTTTTGGTAGTGAGGGCGTCCTCTTCAGCCCCGTCAGCGCCGGTGGCACACAAGCCTGGAACTACGAACAGTATTTCGGTGATCGCGACTACGCCACGTTGGTCTTGAGCCGCACCTTTTAAGTACCCGGGAGACAGCTATGAAATTGAACACAATGACATTGTGCGCGGCTCTTATTGCCTGCGTTAGCGTTGAACCCATGCTTGCTTATGCTGGCGTCAGTGCTGAAGAAGCTCAGCAACTAAAAACTACCCTGACGCCACTGGGCGGCGAGCGCGCGGGTAACAAAGAGGGCACCATACCGGCCTGGAGTGGCGGGGAGCTTAAAGTGCCTGCCGGGTACAAGCCTGGCCAGCGCCGTGCTGATCCTTATGCCAGCGAAAAACCTTTGTATTCGGTAACCGCTGCCAATATGGACAAATATGCCGACACCCTCAGCGATGGGCAAAAGGCTATGCTCAAGCGCTATCCCTCTTATCGAATGGATGTTTATCCCACGCACCGCACGGCCGTCGCGCCGCAGTACGTTTATGACAATACCTTCAAGAACGCGACCCGAGCCTCTCTGGCCAATGGTGGCGACTACCCCATCCCGACCGGTGCGTTCGGCGGCACACCATTCCCGATTCCAAAAACGGGCATGGAAGTGATCTGGAACCATCTACTGCGCTACCAAGGGGCCGCGACTCGCAATCTCAATGGCCAGACCTGGATGGTGACCGCTAATGGCCAGAAGGTAATGGCGGTTCAGGGGCGTCAGGAAATAAAAATGCCTTACTACGACCCAAATGGGTCGCCCGAGAAGTTCGACGGAACATTCTGGTTAACTCGCGTCGTTAACGACGGCCCGCCTATCCGCGCTGGCGAGGCCATCATTGGCCGAGTGAATGTTGACGACACCAAATCTCTAGCCTGGGTCTACCTTACCGGCCAGCGCCGGGTGCGTAAGCTACCCAACCCCAATGGCGACACGCCTACACCGCAGTCTGCCGGCCTGATGAGCTTCGATGAGGTGAACGTTTTTGCCGGAGGCCCCGGTCTGTTTGATTGGAAGCTGGTTGGTAAGAAGGAAATGCTGATTCCCTACAATGACAACAAAATGCTCCAGCCTGAGTCCGCGGAACCCTTGATCGGCGCTTCCCATATCAACCCCGATTTTGTGCGCTGGGAGTTGCATCGTGTGTGGGTTGTAGACGCGCAACTGAAGGCTGGTAAACGCCATAGCTCGCCCAAAGGACGCTATTACATTGACGAGGACTCCTGGCTCGCGATGCTAGCGGATCGATGGGATGCCAATGGCCAGTTGTGGAAAACATTGTTCGGGCTGCCTGTGACCTATCCCGAGATGGAAGTCACTGAGCATGCGACTTACGGCTTCTACGACTTGGTTTCCGGCGCTTGGTACGCAGGCCCCTATGTAAACATTCCCGCCGCTTCCATTGGGTTGCAGCAAGCGACGTCGCTACAGGACAGCACCTTTACCCCCGACGCGATGGTTGGCGATCAATTGCGCTAAGGAACTCAGGATGAATCAGGACCTGCGCAACATCTGTGCGCTGACGTTGGTGCTGTTCGGTGGAATGCTCGGCGCGACACCGCTTAGCAAGGCACCACCCAACGTTATAGAGCCAATGAACATATCGGCGCCTATCACGCCCCGTGCCCAGCACGCCGCTTTACTGGGTGTGGCGCTGGCGGGGGAGCGGATGGTAGCGGTAGGGGAGCGGGGCATTGTGCTGTTCTCCGACGACAAAGGTGTTAGTTGGCAGCAATCTCAGGTGCCCGTAGGTGTCACGCTGACGGTGGTGCGCTTTGCGGATGCCCTGCATGGTTGGGCTGCTGGCCACAACGGCATTTTGCTGAAAACGATCGATGCCGGAGCCACGTGGACGCGGGTCTTGGACGGTAATGATGTCATTGCTCTTTACCAACAGCAGGCCAAGGTATTGGGTGAGAAGGAGGATAATGAACAAGCTCAGCGCGCCACCCGTCAGGCGGCGCAACTGGCCAGCGACGGGCCAGACAAACCATGGCTAGACATGAACATCGATGCCAACGGCGAACTCTGGTTGGTAGGCGCCTATGGATTAGCGTTGCACAGCCGCGACGGTAAGCTGTGGGAGCCTTGGTCAGCCCACTTGGACAACCCCAACGATCTGCACCTGTATGCAATCAAGACGCAAGGCAATGAAATCGTCATTGCTGGCGAGCAGGGGTTGTTGCTTCGTTCTATGGATGACGGCGCGACCTTCCAGCGCTTGAACTCACCGTACAAGGGCAGTTTTTTTGTGCTCGAACTTCACGACGGCGAGATTGTTGTTGCGGGCCTGCGCGGCTATGCGTTTCGTTCGGTAGACCATGGTGGCCACTTTGAGCCCGTCATACTTTCAGCCCCTGTGAGTGTGACCGCTAGCCTGCGCTTGCAGACCGGCGATGTGGTGCTGGCCGATCAGGCTGGCACGTTATATCGACTGGCTGGGGATCGGCTGCTAAAGCTTGATGCATCGGCAGGATCCAGCCCGTCGGCCTTTGTTGAGTCGGCTGACGGTACATTGGTCAGTGTAGGTCGCCTCGGTCCCTCGAATATCAGCGCGACTTTGCGCCCTTGAGTGCTTTCTGATGAACTCATCGTTTGAACATGATCACCCTGCCGAAACCGGTTCGTCCTTCGATCCGCAGTCAGGGTCGCGGATTGAGCGCCTGTTGTTCAACAACAGGTTTGTGGTGCTGTCGCTGTGCATACTGTTTACGCTACTTGCCGCCTGGCAACTGCCCGGAATGCACGTCAATGCCAGCTTCGAAAAGACCATCCCGACCCAGCATCCTTTCATCGTCAATTACCTGGCTATGAAGGATGATTTGCCTACGCCGAACCTGTTGCGTGTGGCCCTTGAACCGGTCCAGGGCGATATCTACGATGCAAAATTCCTAGACATACTTCAGCAGATGACCAACGATCTGATAGCTCTGCCAGGGGTTGATCGTCCGAGCTTGAAGAGTATATGGACGCCGAATGCCCGGTGGCAGGGCATTACCGAAGAGGGCTTTGATGGCGGGCCGTTGATCCCCGATGGGTATCAGGGGAAGCCGCAGGACCTCCAGCAATTGCGGATCAATGTGCAGCGGTCGGGGGAGATAGGCCAAATTGTCAGTCTGGACGAAAAGTCTGCCTTGATCTCGGTACCCCTACTAGCGGATAACCCACAGCAACAACGCAAGCTGGACTATGGCAGCTTGGACAAGTCCCTTGAATCCCTGCGCACCAAATATGAACAACAAGGCGTCAAGGTACACATCAGCGGGTTTGCCAAGGTGGTCGGTGACTTGATCGACGGCCTCTACAAGATTGCCGCGTTCTTTCTGCTGTCCATTATCTTGGCAGCGACCATGCTTTACTTTTACACCCGCTGCGTGCGGAGCACGTTGCTGGTGGTGTTGTGCTCACTGACAGCCGTCGTCTGGCAACTGGGTTGTCTACCGTTATTGGGCTTCGATCTCAACCCTTACTCGGTACTGGTGCCGTTTCTGGTGTTCGCGATAGGCATGAGCCATGGCGCTCAGAAAATGAATGGCATCATGCAGGATGTCGGACGTGGCATGCATAAGCTGGTTGCGGCCAGGTTCACTTTCCGACGCTTGTTCCTGGCTGGGCTGACGGCGTTGCTGTGTGATGCCGTTGGCTTCGGCGTGTTGATGGTCATCCATATTGAGGTGATCCAGGAGCTGGCTATCATCGCGAGCCTGGGCGTAGGCATCCTGATCTTCACCAACCTGATCATGCTGCCAATTTTGCTCAGCTACGTGGGCGTGAGCCAGAATGCGGCTGAGCGGAGCCTGCGCGCCGAGCGTGGTGATAAACACTTTATTTGGCATTACCTCGGACGCTTTACCCAGCCGCGGCGTGCCGCAATAACACTGCTGGTATCCGCAGTCATTGGTGTTGCTGCCTTCGCAACCAGTCTGCATTTGAAAATCGGTGACCTCGACCCCGGTGCTCCGGAGTTACGTCCAGACTCGCGCTATAACCGCGACAACGCTTACATTGATGCCCACTATGGGGCTAGCGGTGATGTGTTTATCGTGATGGTGCGCACCCCGGAGGGCGAGTGTGCCTCCTATGACGCGTTGACCCGTGTTGATGCACTGGACTGGCAACTTCAGGCGCTTGCGGGTGTGGAAAGTACCCGCTCGTTAGCTAGCCAGCAGCGGTTGCTGTTCAGTGGTTACAATGAGGGTAATCCGAAATGGCTGGACCTTCCGCGCAATCGCGACATGCTCAATACCATCACCTCGAACTCACCGCGGGGGCTGTATAATGCCAACTGTTCTGTTTTACCCGTCACGGCCTTCCTCCATGATCATCGTGCCGATACGCTAAGTGCGGTGGTCGAGACCAGCGAAGCGTTCGCCCAGGCCAACCACAGCGAGTCGAGTGAGTTTTTGCTGGCTGCTGGCAGCGCTGGGATTGAGGCAGCCACTAATATTGTCGTACGCCAATCCAACAGGGAAATGCTGTTTTGGGTGTATGGAGCAGTGACCATTTTGTGTTTTCTGACCTTCCGCTCTTGGCGCGCAGTCGTATGTGCCATGGTACCGCTGGCGCTGACGTCGTTGTTATGTGAAGCACTGATGGTGATATTGGGTATCGGCGTCAAAGTAGCCACCTTGCCGGTCATTGCGCTGGGTGTGGGTATTGGCGTCGACTATGCGTTATACGTAATGAGCATCATGCTGGCCAGATTGCGTGCCGGTGAGCCTTTGGCCGCAGCCTACGAAACATCGCTTCTGTTTACGGGGCGAATTGTGATGCTGACGGCTTTTACCCTGGCCGTTGGAGTTGCGGTATGGGCCTGGTCGCCCATAAAGTTTCAAGCCGACATGGGCATCCTGCTAGCCTTCATGTTTATCGGCAACATGGTGGGCGCGCTTGTGCTGATCCCGGCGCTAGCTCACTTCCTGTTGAAGCCTTCATTGCCGGGGTCTTCTACGCAGTCCTTGAAAAGCCATTCAGATATACACACACGTAAAGGCGCTGCGCCACCTGTCGTCAAGACTGCGGCCGACATGCAAACCCTATGAAGGTCGGGGGAACGCACGACAGCCGCCACAGGAGTTTGCAGGTGCGTTCGACCGAGTTCTGCTTGTAATCTGATCAGTTGAAAGAATTAAGAACAAGGCCAGGGGTGGAAACATCAGCCCTGGCCTTTTGTTTATGCAAGTGACACGAAATACCAGGCACTAGGTATTTCAAGCCCTCTCGGTCAGCCCCAGCATACTTGCCCGTGCTACTACATGCTTGCGACTGCCGGCATCCAGCTTGTTGAACAGATTCTTTATGTGCCATTTGACAGTCTGTTCGCCGATGTCCATCGCGCGAGCGATCTCCCGGTTGCTAAGACTACGGGTGAGAAGGGTCAAGACTTCTCGCTCTTTCAACGTTAACAAGCCTGCGCCAAGTAACAGCGATTCCTTTGGCAGAGCGGCTGAGCTCTCCTTGATTTTCTCTTCACTGGCTAGTTTCGTCTGCGCAGGTGTTTGGTGGACGCCCACTACACGCTCGCGCTTGAGTCTGCCCATACCACCGGCAGTCGCAAGGCTCATCGCCTCGTCATAGGCCCGGTTTGCCTCGTGAGATCCTTGTCGGCGCAGTACTTCGGCACGCACAAGCCGCGCTTCGATAGCATCTCCATGACGTTTCAGCTTTTCCGCTACTTTAATGGCTGAATCTGCGGCTCGAAGCGCGATCACAAGATCGTCGTCAGCCAAGCAGGCGTGGGTACGGGCCAAGTCGCAATACAGCTCGAGAGAGGTGTCGAGAAGTCCGGTGGTATGTTGGTTATTTGTGTGCAGCAATTCGTCCAATTGCGCGCTGATGGCCATCGCGGTATTGCCACGCCTATGACCGGCGTGCAAACGAACGAGCTCGAAATGCGCCATGGCCTGAACACGCAGTACCGAATTTTCCCGGCCGATAGCTTGCAGTGATTCCAACAAGTTGAGTGCCTGATCCTGCCTGCCTTTTTTATCTGCCACACGTGCCAGGACTTTGTAAGCCGCCATCAGTGCATCTGGCAGACCGTGGCGCTCAAGTACGACCAGGCGGCCGGCCAGCAGGGCGGTTGATCCTTCATCCTGATCGCTTTCCCAGCACGCTTCAGCCAGCAATGCGGCCAACATGCAAACAACGGGGTTGCGTCGATCCATATGTTCTTCGGCGCGAGCTAACGCAGGTCTCAAGTGCTGCTCTGCCAAGGCATAGCGTCCTTCCCAGAGAAAGCTTAGGCCGACCCCGTAATCGGCAAAGCCGTATGCCATCGGTGAAAACGCCTGGGTCTTATCTAGCTCGGCAATGCGCCAAAAGTCCAACCGTGACTGGTCTGGTTTGCCTCCGTGCAGCGCAGCAAAGCCCTTGACTACCCAGTAGACAGGAGCTTCGTCGACTCGTGCTTGAGGCGGTGGAGCCGGCCATCTGGCCAGTATTTCTGCCATGAGGTCGATGTCGTCTGTGTACCCGGCGATCGTGGCACTGATCAAGTCTGCCTCGAAGTGCTCGGCCGGAGACAGGTCAGGGTTGTCGAGTATCAACTTGATCAAGGGATGGGCAAGGGAATGTTGCTCGCTCATCGCGAACCCCCAGGCCACTGGCGCCCAGAAGCCCGGGTACTTTTTGACTTCATCTACCGAAAGACGATTGAACCAGGCGAGTATCTCATTGCTGTGACCCCTGGCCATCATTTGGTGAGACGTGCTTTCCACCAGGGAGAGAGCAATATTGATATCGCCAGCGAGAAATGATTGTTCAGCTGCTTCCTTGTAAAACTGATGGGTGACGTACCAATTTGAAGCCTTTCTTGCCAACGCCTGTCGTTCGCCAGCAGGAAGTAGCATGAACCGATCGCGCAGCACCTCGCGCGCAACGGCATGAAGGCGCATCCAATCGCCACCTTCAACCTGGGATAGAATAGGAGTTTCATCCTGAAGTCGGATTAATTGGCGGACCATCTCATCATCTTCAAATACCGCCGAGCATAAATCCGGATGGATCAGATCGATATTGGCCAGCCTGACCAGCAGGTGCACCGCCTCTGCCGATTGTCGGTCAATCAGGTTGTCAATGAAGTATCGTCGGACGTCTGCCGACCCCTCCGCCAACAACCCTTGTAAACTGCCCGTGCGATGCGCCGTCGCGGCGGCGAGTTGCACGCCCAGTGGCCATCCCTCGGTTAACTCGTGCAAGCTGATTCCTTCTTCTGGATTACAGCTGCTGCCTAATGCTGTTGAAAGAATTTCCAGCGTTTCTTCTGGTCGCAATCGCAAGTCTGAGGCTGTGACGCGGGTAATCGGAAAGGTGTTCAGTACCCCGCTCGACATCAGGGCATTGGTCGGGCGTGCAGCCAATGCAATGTGCAAGTTGGCGGGTGTATTCCCCAGCAAGTAAGTGAGCACCTGATTCAGGGTTTCTCCTGGCAAGAACTCGACATCATCAAGCAGCAGCAAAACGTTTACCGACAGCATTGCGACTTCTGCCAACCAGGCCGTCGCTGCTTCTTGCACATCGGAACATTCGTCTATCCACCGCATGAACGGATCTGCAAATCCACGCTTGCCTGAGGATGCTTGAGCCGAATGAGCGAGTCCCGCAATGAGGCGTTTTGGAGTATCTCGACTGTCGAGACTGTGCCAGAAAGCCAATCCGCCCTGTGCCAATGCGTCGCGTCTCCACTGGATCAACTGAGAGGTTTTGCCGAAGCCGGTAGGCGCCAGAAGGAGGATGGCACTACCCCCAGACATTTCAAGTCGGCTCAGTTTCAGGCGTCCGCGATCCAGAAAGCTTTTAAGGGCACGAGGCGGCGTCGATTTTAGAAGTAGCGCGGGTTCGCGGCTCGGCAGATGGGTCACCGGTCTCTCCATTACTGATGCCACCCCTGTTCTGACGTTGCCCTTTGTCTGGGCGCGAGCCAACGCTATAGCGCAATAACGGGGGGAGGCTAGCTGTTATTATTTTTGGTTGCTTGAGGCTGTTCAAACCACTACGTCTTTGAGCGTTGAGCCTTCTACGACGGCTTATCAGTAGTGCTGACTATGCATCCTATAACACGATTTAACAACTGATTAGCCAATCCGCTACTAACCCTTTCTGGTTCCATTATTCAGGTTTGCCGAGGGGGGGAACCCACTCTTTCCTGGGGGGGCGCACGCAGGATCACCACCTTACCGTTGCGTTAGTACGCTGTGGCAAGTGATCAGCATCCGTGTGCTGCCAACCGACCTGCCCAGTGGGTGTTTTCACACTATTGCATGGAATCCAAGACCAATGAGCTCTTCTGTTTATATCGCTGGCGTCGGCATGACGCAGTTTGGGCGGCATATCGAACGCAGCCTGCAATCACTTGCAGATGAGGCGCTTACTGCAGCTTTGCTTGATGCGGGCGCAACTCGATCGGACATTAATCAGGCCTTTTACTCCGGTGTAACTCAAAGCCCTTTGCAGGGCCAGACTGCAGTTCCGGGGCAGGTGCTCTTTTCAAAGATTGGTCTGACTGGTTTGCCCGTCTGGAATATCGAAAACGCCTGCGCATCAGGAACAAGCGCTTTTCAGCTAGCCGTTCAGGCTATCCGCGCGGGCGCTTGCGATGTCGCCCTGGTGTTGGGTGCTGAGAAGATGAATATCGAGGATAAAAAACGCGCGTTGGCTTTGTTTGAGGGCGGTTGGGATGTATTGACGGCGGATGAGAATACCCGGCGCCTGGTGGCATTGGGAGAGGGCGTAGACGTGCCTGAGGGAAGCGAATCGACACGCCCATATAGTCGTTTTATGTCGATTTATGCTGCCATGTGTCGACATTGGATGAAGACCTTCGGCACTACTCAGCGGCAGATCGCAGCCGTCGCGTCGAAAAATCACATGCACTCGGTACACAACCCTTTTTCCCAGTACCGCCAGCCATTCACTATAGAACAGGTGCTCGCTGCTCCTCCTATTACCTATCCGCTGACATTGCCAATGTGTTCACCGCTGTCCGATGGAGCGGCAGCCATTATCGTGTGCTCCGAGGCCGGCCTGAAAAAACTTTCGGTTGATCGTCGTCGTGTGATCCGTGTGGCAGCAACTGCCATTGCAACGGCGACGGCACGCGCGGCGGACGACTTTGAAAATGCTGTCTGTCGGCGCGCTGCGCAGTTGGCCTATGAGCAGGCTGGTATTGGACCTGAAGCCGTGTCAGTGGCCGAGGTTCACGATGCGAGCGCGATGGGCGAAATAATGGCGGTGGAATACCTTGGACTTACCCCGATGGGCGAAGGTGGCGCTGCCGCTGAGGCGGGTGATCTATCCGTCGGGGGCCGTATCCCCGTCAATCCGTCCGGTGGATTGGAGTGCAAAGGCCATCCAATAGGCGCAACTGGTTTGGGGCAGATTCACGAGTTGGTCACTCAGTTGCGCGGCGAGGCTGGTGCTCGGCAGGTCGTTGGAGCAAACGTGGCGTTGCAAGAGAACGGCGGTGGCTTGATCGGATTTGAGGAGGCGGTGGTCACAATCAATGTGCTTACTCGCTGATAACTCCAATTGACTGAGTATTTCACGGCCGTCATTAAGTTGCGGGCTGGTCACTGAAAGAGGTTTTTGCCAGGTGATCAGCAGTTACTCATCGATTGATTAAGCGCTTAAACAACCCTCAGTCCTGAATCTTTGACTGCTTTTCTATAACAATAAGGGGATTTCAGTGTTCCAAAAGAAAGTAGTAGTGATTACCGGAGCCGGGTCCGGAATCGGTCGTGCGCTGGCGATTGAGTTTGCGGGTGAAGGCGCACTGCTAGCGCTTGCGGATATTAACGCACAGGCACTGGCCGAGTCATTAAGCCTGCTTCCTCAGGGCTCGCAGGCACGATCGTACTTGTTGGATGTAACGTCGCGTGATGCAGTATTTCAGTTTGCCGAGGATGTAGTACGTGAATTCGGATATGCGCATTTTGTGATCAATAATGCCGGTACCTCGGTGCTGGCCACCGTCGAACACACCACGATGGAGGTGTTCGAAAATGTGCTAGCGATCAACCTTTGGGGCGTCATTTACGGAACAAAAGCTTTCCTTCCTATTCTGCTCAAGCAGCGAGAGGGCTGCATCGTGAATGTCTCCAGCGTCTTTGGCCTATTGGCCACACCTTGCGCAGCCGCCTACACCATCAGCAAGTTCGCGGTACGCGCGCTTACCGAGACCTTGTGGCAAGAGTTGCCGGGCTCTGGCGTGCGTGCCGTGCTAGTGCACCCCGGTGGTATCAATACCAATATCAGTAACGATCAAAACAACGTTTTTCAAGGACCGATGGAACTCAAGGTGAAAGAAGCCAACCTGCGCCAGATGACTACAACACCTCAGGCGTGCGCCAAACAGGTTGTTGAGGGGTTGAGGCGTGGCAAGCCTAGGCTTCTGGTAGGAAACGGCGCGAATATTTTGCACTGGATATCCCGTCTGTTGCCAGACAGTTATGGCACCCTCGTGCGGCACAAACTGGGGCTTTAAACCTTGGTGGGGCGGGAGGGGTTTTTGATGTTAAATAAGGGGAGAGTAGCTACATGTTCAAAGATAAAGTGATTGCTATTACGGGGGCGGCTTCAGGCATCGGTCGCGCTTTGGCTGAAGAATTCGCCTTGCTTGGGGCACAATTGGCCCTTTGCGATATTGATGTTGCCACGGTCGAAACTGTTGTTGCCTCACTGCCCGCCAACAGCCGTGCCCGTGCTTATGGGGTCAATGTGGCCAGTCGCGAGGCAGTCGAGCAATTTGCCAGAGACGTTGTCAGTGATTTTGGCACGGCGCATTACATCATTAACAATGCGGGTACCTCCGTGTTTGCCACCGTCGAAAATCAGAGCATCGAGGAAATCGAAAAAGTTCTGGCCGTCAATTTGTGGGGAGTTATCTACGGTACTAAGGCCTTTTTACCCATCATGCTTAAACAACGTGAAGGGTGCATCGTGAACATGTCCAGTGTATTTGGCTTAGTTGCATCTCCTTGCTCGGTGTCTTACAACATGTCGAAGTTCGCTGTGCGCGGGCTCACCGAAACGCTGTGGCAGGAACTTGGGGGTACGGGAGTTCGAGCCGTGGTGGTGCACCCGGGAGGAATTAATACCAATATCAAATACGTGCCGCAGGCGGCTAAAAGCGGTGCGTTGGAGCGCGCTGTATTGGAAGGCAATGCCCGTAAAATGACAACGCCGCCGCGTGAAGCGGCATTGGTCATCATCGACGGGCTGCGTCGCGGTAAGCCGCGCTTGTTGGTGGGAAAAGGCTCGAAAGCATTGTTCTGGCTGTCGCGCCTGGTACCTGATCACTACGGCAGCATTCTGCGTCGAGAGCTCGGCGTCTGACTGTTTGCCAGGGGGCTTCTCATCAGGCAGCCCCTAAGGCAAATCATCAGCCATATCGGTAAGCTTGGCCCGGCACAAAGCCGGGCCAGATCTGGTTATAAAACCTCGAACAAGCCTGCTGCGCCCATACCCCCGCCAATACACATTGTCACGACGACATAACGTACATTGCGACGCTTGCCTTCCAGTAATGCGTGCCCTACCAGGCGCGAGCCCGTCATGCCGTAAGGGTGCCCAACTGCGATTGCACCGCCGTTCACATTGAGGCGATCATCAGGAATGCCCAGTCTGTCGCGGCAATACAAAACCTGCACCGCAAAGGCTTCGTTCAGTTCCCAAAGACCGATATCACTTACCTTTAGTCCCGCCTTGGCCAGCAACTTCGGTACCGCATAAACTGGGCCAATGCCCATTTCGTCGGGTTCACAACCCGCGACTTGAAACCCCAGGAAGCGACCAAGAGGTTGCAGCCCTTGGCGTTCGGCGAGCGTGGCATTCATGACCACGCAGGCCGATGCTCCGTCAGACAGTTGGCTGGCATTCCCCGCGCTCACTGTTCCATTGGGTTGCACAGCGCGGATCTTCGCCACCCCCTCAAGAGTGGTATCGGCACGAATGCCCTCATCCCGGTTCACGATAATTGCTTGGGTTACCACTTGGCCATCGGGCTGTAAGACAGCCATCTTTGTCTCAAACGGTGCTATTTCTGCCTCGAAGCGTCCCTCGGCCTGAGCTTGTGCGGCACGCAGCTGGCTTCGTACGCCGTAGGCGTCCTGCTGTTCTCGGCTAATGCTGTAGCGACGAGCCACTACTTCGGCGGTGTCTAACATGCCCCAGTAAAGCTCCGGCTGATGTTGTTCGAGCCACGGCTCTTTCATATTGAAAGTGTTCATGTGGCTCTGTACTTGGGTGATGGACTCCACGCCTCCGGCAACATAAATATCACCTTCGCCAGCGATAACCCGCTGTGCAGCCAGCGCGATGGCCTGCAGGCCCGTTGAGCAGAACCTATTGATAGTCAGACCTGACGTGCTCACGGGGCATCCCGCACGCAACGCGACCTGACGCGCGAGATTGTTTCCGCCTGGGCCTTCCAGAAAGGAACTGCCAAAAATAACGTCTTCAACCTGATCTGGGGTAAGGCCTGCGCGTTCAATCGCATGGCGCACAACGTGGGCGCCGAAAGTGACCGGGTGCGTGAGGTTCAATCCGCCACGAAATGATTTGGTCAGCGCGGTACGCGCAGTGGATACAATGATCGCGTCGTTCATTGGGTTTCCTTCAGATTGAATTGGGCGAGAGACTCGCCACTTTTTGCCAGGCGGCATAACAGTGGGGCGGGGCGCCAGAAGATCTCGGCGTGCTGATAGGTCGGTCCGGTTGAAAAGCGCGCCAAGGTGGCGACCACGTCTGACAGCCCCCGCTGTTCGGCATACCGCATTGGTCCTCCGCGCCACAGCGGAAACCCATAACCGGCGGTATAGACCACGTCGATATCCGACGCACGTTGAGCAATGCCTTCCTCCAAGAGCTTGAAGCCCTCATTGACCAGTGCGAGTACGAGGCGATCGACGATCTCTTCATAACCGATTTCTCGGCGCTGCAGACCCACTTTGGCGGAGTGCGCAATTATCGCGCTCTGCACTTCGGGGCTCGGCGCAGGCTTACGCTCACCAGGATGATAGTCATACCATCCCCGACCCGTTTTTTGCCCGTGACGTCCCATGGAATTGATTACGTCGCTTACACCAGAGTAAACACGCGAAGGGTCTCGCTCGATGCGCGCGGCACGGATTTTCGCGCCTACGTCATTGCCGGCCATGTCGGACATACGGAACGGTCCCATAGCCATGCCCCAGTGCTCAATGGCTTGATCAACCTGATGCGGCAAGGCGCCCTCATCCAGTAGTAGCCCTGCTTGCATGAGGTAGGCTTCGATCATTCGATTGCCAATAAACCCTTCGCAAACACCCGATACCACTGCGGTTTTGCCTATTTTTTTGGCCAGGGCCAGCGCACTCGCGAGAACGTCCGGCGCTGTCTGGGCGCCCCGCACTACTTCCAGCAGCTTCATCACCGGTGCGGGGCTGAAAAAGTGCAGACCCACGACATCTTGGGGCCGACTGGTGAACGCCGCGATACTGTCCAGGTCGAGCATCGACGTGTTGGACGCCAGAATTGCGCCAGGTTTGGCTACGGCATCCAGGCGTTGAAACACCTCTCGTTTGACCTCAAGGTCTTCGAAGACCGCCTCAATCACCAGATCTGCTTCGGCCACCCCGGCGTAATTCGTTTCGCCGCTGATGAGGGCGATACGCGCTGTCGCGGTTGCGCTGGACAGTTTTCCCCGTTGAACTGACTGTTCGTAATGCTCACGTATGGTCTTGAGTGCTCGGTCCAGTGCAGCCTGCTCTCGTTCGATCAGTAATACCGGAAGCTGAGCATTGGCAAACGTTATGGCGATGCCGCTGCCCATGGTGCCGCCGCCAATGACTGCCACTCGTTTCAGTTTTCTAGCTGTCGTGCCATCAGGTAGATCAAGGACATTGGCAGCCGCTCTTTGCGCTAGAAACGCATGACGCAAACCTGCAAATTGCGAACTTGTAGCCAAGTTTCGAAATTTCTCTGACTCGCAGGCCATGCCTTGCGCAAAAGACAGACAAACGGCGGCTTCGATACAATCAAGGCATGCCTGGGCGGCAGTGCTGGCGCCCACAGGCGTCTTCAAGGTGCTGCGAGCGAACGCTATGAATGCTTGGGCGTTATCCATCGTGCAGGGCAATGAGCTCGTTCGTCGTGGGCTCTTATTTTCAGAAACTTCAGCGACCAGTTTTCGAGCCAGTGTCATGGCTTCGCCTAGCACATCACCTTCAGTCACTTGGTCGAAAAGGCCGCTGTCGCTGAGCGAAGCCGCACTGTGGACATCGCCCTTGACGATCATGTTGACGGCCTTCTCAACCCCAACCAGGCGCGGTAGCCGTTGGGTACCGCCGGCGCCGGGCAAAAGCCCTAAGTGCACTTCCGGCAGTCCCACCTGAGTTGCTGCGTGAGCGACCCGAGCATGGCACGCCAGCGCAAGCTCCAGTCCGCCGCCAAGCGCCATCCCATGCATGGCCGCCACAACCGGTTTTGAGCTGGCTTCAATACGTTCGAACAGCGCTGGTGCCTGAGGCTCCTGAGTGCCAGCGGGGAGGTTGAATTCGGTGATATCACCGCCGCCGCTAAAGCAGCGGCCGGCACCGGTAATGATGATGGCGCTCACGTTGAGGTCATTCAGCGACGCGCGCAGCGCATCATCCAGGTATCTGCGCAGCGGCAGCCCTTGAGTGTTCAGCGGGGGACGATCCAAGGTGATGATGGCCACGCCATCGTTGACTTGATACAGGCTCATGTTGGGTCCTTTTGGACTGGGGTGTCATCGGGTTGCAAGCTCCGGCTCCGTTGCGCAGTTCAGTGCAACGTGAGCGCGTGGCCAGTCGCTTTTTGTAGATGTTATTCCAGATACCTCGCGCAACTGCTGCGCGCATTAGCCCATCTGCATTGCACTTTAAGACGCTTGCCTGAAGTTTTACCCCCTCTCTGAGGGTGGGTTTGAGCACGGTAGTGCACGGGCGACTTCGGTTTTTCTCCCCCCTCTTCGTGGGTGGCCTTGGTCGCGAACATCAATGGCACATTGCACGGGTCGATGGCGCGTGACTCAGGTGAGTCCGCAGTCCACCACTTAGAGGAAGACTTTGTGAGTTCATATAACGCGCCTTTGGAAGACATTAACTTTGTAATACGCGAGCTCTCGGACATTGATCGTGTAGTTGACCTACCTAGCGCTGAGGTCCTGGCTGATCAGGACCTGACTGGCGCGATCCTCGAACAGGCCGCGCGTTTTGCAGAGCAAGTGTTGTTGCCTGTTGATGCGATAGGCGACCGTCATGGGGCTCTTTGGGGTACCGAAGGGGTAACCACGGCTCCTGGTTTCTCTCAGGCTTATCAGCAATTCACCGAGGCTGGCTGGAACAATATTGAGATAGCGACTGAGCACGGTGGGCAGGGCTTACCGACTTTATTGTGTGCCGCAATCGAAGAGGTTTTTACCTCCGCCAACAAGTCATTCTGCTTTTGTCCGGGACTCACGGCGTTTGCGGTGAAAGCTCTTGCGGCGAGTGCCGACGAGAATGTGCGCTCACTGTTCCTGCCAAAACTGGTAAGCGGTGAGTGGGCCGCCACCATGAACTTGACCGAACCCCAGGCGGGTTCAGATGTTGGGGCGTTACGCACTCGTGCGGTCGAAATGCCTGATGGCACTTATCGGGTTTCGGGGCAGAAGATTTTCATCAGCTACGGGGACCACGACCTGACCGAGAATATCGTGCATTTGGTGTTGGCACGTTTACCTGGAGCTCCAGAAGGGTCCAAAGGTGTTTCGCTTTTTGTGGTGCCCAAGTTCCTGCCCTCTGAAAGTGGCAGGGTGGGCGAACGCAACGATGTGGTCTGCGCGGGTATCGAACACAAACTCGGTAACCATGGTAGTCCGACTTGCACCATGGTCTATGGCGGCGAAAGTGAAGGCGCGGTGGGTTGGCTGGTAGGGGAGCAAAACAAAGGCTTGCAGGCCATGTTCGTGATGGTCAATGCCGCTCGATTTAACGTTGGTACGGAGTCGCTCGCCATGAGCG
>NZ_JAMFRV010000404.1 GCF_026224925.1 Pseudomonas sp.
GTTCGACAACGGAGGTGTCCACCAGCTTCTTGAACTCTGGGTCATCCTTGGGCTCAAGGATGCCGTATGGCGCGAGCTCCAGGCCCTTGGTGCCGACCACGTAATCTTCAGGGTTCTTGGACGACGCGACCGCGCCGTAAGCGAGTCCATCATCGTTAGCCGAACCGGCAGCGCGGCCACTGGTGACCATGAGAAAGGTTTCGCCGGTGTCTTTGGCGGGGGCAACGGTAATACCATAACCATACTTGGCATTAAGCATGGAGATCAGCTTGAAGGTTTGCCCTCCCGCCTGCGCAGCAATGGTTTTGCCACGGAAAGTCGACAGGTCGTTTACATCGACGCCGGCGTCCTTGCGGGCCACCAATACCACCTGAGCGACGAAGGTGGTGGGCGCGAACGACACCAGTGTATGGCGGTCGGCTTTGTTGGTGGTGTTGCCGCACTCCAGGTCGATAGTGCCATTGGCAAGAAGCGGAATACGAGTCGCCGACGCGGTCGGGTTGTAATGAACGTCCAGCGCAGCGAGGCCTAATGACGCCTTGATTTTAGCGGCGATGGCTTCGCAGATTTCCACGGTATAACCGATGGGCTTTTGCTGGTCATCGAGGTAACCGAAGGGCACTGAACTTTCAGGGTAGCCAAGCGTGATGGCGCCGGTTTCTTTAATTCTGTCGATACGTCCATCTGCCAGCGCGGTGGCGCTGATGATGAATAGCGCAAGCGCCGATACAGCTGAGGCTACTTTCATTTTCCTTCCTCGGGTCGGTAATCGAACCAGTGAACATCGTCATCGGGAATAGCGGACATCGAACCGAGAGCAGGAGATCGGTAGTGGCTAAAAGTATCCGCGAAGAATATCGTTAAGCCCAATTCCACTTGCGTATTGCTAGATACAGAAATGATATGGGAGATCCTGCATGAAGCTCCGCCAGATCGAGGCCTTTCGGGCGATCATGATGACGGGCTCGATGACCATTGCCGCTCGAACGCTGCATACCTCGCAGCCGCAGATCAGCCGTCTCATCGGGCAACTTGAAAGCGTCGCGCAGTTTCCGCTGTTCGAGCGCAATGGAAGCAGGCTCAAGCCAACCCTGGATGGCGAGCGCTTTTATCAGGAGGTTGAAAAAACCTTCGCCGGCTTGTCCAGCCTGGAGTCGGCGGCTGCCGTGATTCGTTCGTTCGGCAGAGACCGACTTGTGCTCGCTGCCATGCCACGTCTGGCCGGTGGGCTGCTGGCTCGCGCGGTTGCCCGGTTCAAGCTCGAGTATCCAGACGTTCTGGTGACGATCCAGTCCGGCAACGAAAGCAGCATCAACGAGTGGGTCCGCTCGGGGCTGTGCAGTACAGGCCTGGCGATGCTCTATGGCCAGACACCTGGAATTCTGGTTGAACCGGTCATCACCACCAATTGCGTGGTGGTTTTCCCCAAAGGGCATCGATTCGCCTTGCTGGAAAAAATCACGCCGGAAGACTTCGCGGACGAACGCTACATCTCATTCCCCAACACCAGCCCGGTGCGAGACCGGATTGACTTCATTTTCAAAGAAGCTCAGGTCAATCCGGTCATCGTCGCCGAGGCTAGCTTGGGGTCATCCATCTGCGCACTGGTCGGAGCGGGACTGGGCGTCAGTTTGATCAACCCGATAGCGGCCATTGAGGAAGCGACGGTCAACAACATTGAGTCCAGACCTTTTACCGCCAGCATCCCGGTGGTCATTGGCTTGCTCTTTCCATTGCACCACCCCCAATCCAGGCTGGTCAGTAAATTCGCCGAATGTGCTCGCGAGGTGATGATTGAGGAGCTTTCGCCGTTGTGTGATTGATCCAGCCTCCTACACCGTTTTTTTCTGTGGGGCCGAATTCGTTCGGGAAGCGGAGGACGCGGTCTGTCTGTCATACCGCGCCGCTGCCTTCGCGAACAAGTTCGCTCCTACAGACATTTCGATCTCACCCAAATTGTAGGAGCTGCCGAAGGCTGCGATCTTTGGATGCACCGCAGCCTGCATTTACTTCGCGACCGCTTCTTTACGCTCAAATGTTCCAGTGTTTTGTGGCTGCACTTTCAAATCCGCCACAAACGGTTTTTCCGGTTTCATGGTGAAGGTCAGTAACACGCCGCAGACCATGATGCCGATGGATACCAAAAAGGTGATGTTCCAGTTGCCGGTCTGGTCGATCAGGTAACCGGCCAATACCGGGCTGACGATTGCAGCGGTGAAGCCTGTGCCGCTCATGATGCCGCTGGCGGTGCCGGAGCGGTCGTAGGCGATGTCCATGGGAATCGCCCACATCGGGCCGATGGTCATCTCGTTGAAGAACATTGCTGCGCCGAGAAACAGCAGCGCGTACATCGGCTCATGCAACACCAGTACCGGGATCAACGACAGTCCGGTCAAGGCCATGCAAACCGCGACCATGTAACTGCGGGCGATTCGCAGGTTTCCGGTACGCCGCAATAACCGATCGCTGACCATGCCGCCCACCAGATCGCCGACGACCCCAGCGAAGAACACGCCGGAGGTAAATATCACCGCGCTTTTGATGTTCAAATTAAAGTTGTGCATGAAGTACAACGGCATCCAGCTGAGCATCAGCCAGAGAATCCAGTTGTAGCAAAAGTAGACGCTGGAGACCGGCAGCATGCGTTTGTACAACCGCGCCCACGTGCCGGGCACGTCGATTGGATGGATCTTCGGTACCGGCAGCGTGTGCAGTTCTTCTGCCGTGATACGTGGGTGATCGGCCGGTTTTTCGGTGTACGTCACGTACCACAGCACCAGCCAGCCGAAACTTAAGGCGCCCAACAGATAGAAAGCGAAGCGCCAGTCGTATGCGCTCATCAACCCCATCACCAGCACCGGTGCCACGGCATTGCCGAGACGGGCTGCCGAGTGGGTGATGCCCTGAGCCATTCCGCGCTTGTCCTTAGCGATCCACGACGCCATGGCACTGGTGGCCGCTGGAAAGGTCGCGCCCTCCCCCAATCCCAAGAGCAAACGCGCCAGCACCAGCGAAACGAAGCCGCCCGCCATCCCGGTCAAGGTCGTGGCAATGGTCCAGATAAAAGCACAAGCAATCAGTGTGCGTTTGGCGCCGAAGCGGTCACTGACCCAGCCACCGATGAACTGAAACACCACGTAGGGATAAGCGAACGCTGAAAAAATAAAGCCCAATTGCGTGTTACTCAGGCCCAGTTCAGAGCTGAATTGGCTCGCCGCGGTACTGATGTTGACTCGGTCTACATAGGTGATGAAGTACATCAGGCACAGCATCACCAGCACGGTGGTGGTGGCCTTGAGTTTTAGCCTGTTCATGGTTGCGGTCCTCAGTGTCTTTTTTTGTAGTTGTTCACTAATGCGCTCGTGTGTGTGTGGGTCAGCTATTAAAGCTCCAGAATCGCGCCCTCGCGTTGCAGGTCGGAAATCTGTTGGGCGTCGTAGCCGTACTCGTTGAGGATTTCCAACGTGTGTTCGCCCAGCAACGGTGAGGGCCGGCTGACGTGCTTGGGGGTTTCAGAAAAACGAATCGGCAAGGCAATGCTGCGCGCTGAACCGGTCACTGGATGGTGGGTCTCAACGATCATTTCCCGCTCTAGAATCTGCGGATGCTCCACTGCCTGAGATATATCCAGCACTGCGCCCACGGGCAAACCAGCCGCGTCCAATCGGGCGACCCAGCTGTCGGTAGTGTCGTGAGACAGGCATTCAGTAATCAATGCGACCAGCGCTTCACGGTTGTTCATGCGCAGCATGTTGCTGGCAAAACGCGGGTCATCGGTGATGTGCGGCGCGTCCAGCACTTGCAGCAAACGTTCGTAGTTACCCTGATTCGCGGCGCCGATATTGATCCAGCCGTCCTGCGTACCGAACGCCTGATACGGTGTGCTGGTGGAATTGGCCGAGCCCATTTTCGGCAGAATCACGCCCTCGGAGAAGTAGTTCGCGGCCGGCCAGTACATCTGCTGAAAACCCGCTTCCAGCAACGAGGTATCCACCACCTGACCCTGCCCGGTTTTCAGTTTGTGGGCATAAGCAGCGGCGATGCCCAGCGCGGCGAGAATCCCGGCATTGATGTCGGCAATGGGCGACCCCGCCTTGATCGGCGCCTGCCCCGGCTCGCCGGTGGAACTCATCAAACCCGACAAGCCTTGGGCGATCAGGTCGAAACCGCCTTTATCGGCGTAAGGGCCAGTGCGGCCGTAACCGGAAACCGAACAGTAAATCAGCCCAGGGTTAAGCAGCTTCAGGCTGTCGTAACCCAAACCCAACTTCTCCATCGTGCCTTTGCGGTAGTTCTCGGTGACCACGTCAGCGTCTGCCAGCATCCGCCGTAATACGTCTTTGCCGCCTTCGGTTTTGAGGTTCAGAGCGATGTCACGCTTGTTCCGGTTGAGGATCATGAACGAGGCGGATTCACCATGTTCCAGGATCGGTGCGAAGCGGCGGCAATCGTCACCGCCGTCCATTTTCTCGACCTTGATCACGTCGGCACCCATGTCGGCGAGCATCATCCCGCAGATGGGTCCGGACATGATGTGCGACAGCTCGATGACCTTCATGCCTTGCAGTGGACCAGCCATATTATTTGCCTCCGAAAACAGCGGTGCGTTTTGCTAGAAAAGCTTGATAGCCAATCTGGAAATCCTCGGTTCCGAAGCAATCGAAGGCCTCGTCGTATTCCTCGGCGGTCAACGGCGTTGCGTCTGTGCTGCGTTGCACGAATTTTTTGTGCCAGCGGGCTACCAACGGCGCGCCGTCGGCAATGCGCCGCGCACTCTCTATTGCCTGCGATTCCACTTCAGCGTCTGCAACCACACGGCTGACGATACGTTTGTGCAGCGCTTCAGCCGCACCGAACACCCGACCTTCCAGCAACATTTCCAGGGTTACGTCGGGCCCGGCGATACGCATCAGGCCGCTCATTTCGTCGTGGGACATGGCTAAACCGAGCTTATTCACCGGCACGCCGAAACGGCTGGATTCACCACAGATACGGATGTCGCACAACGACGCAATGCCCAGCCCGCCACCGACGCAGATGCCGTGGATCATCGCCACCAGCGGATGACGGCAGCGGGCAATGGCGCGTAATGCGCCGTGCATGACGGGGCCATACAGGCGCGCTTGCTCAACATTGCTGCGGTGGGTTTCGAATTCAGAGATGTCGTTGCCAGGTCCGAAGGCCTTGGTGCCCGCGCCCCGGATCATGATGCAGCGGATCGAATCGTCGGCATCCAAAGCGCTGATGGTGTCGTCCAGCAGCTTCCACATGGGCATCGTGGTGGCGTTGAGTTTTTCCGGGCGATTGAGGATCACCGTGACGACGGCCCCGTCGCGCTCGACCAACACAGGAGCAGCAGAATGGGTTTGATCGGGCGCATTTTCGCTGGGGGAGATATGCGTATTCATACCGTACCTTTCTTATTTTTGGGATACCGAATTACATTTTTGGAATCCCAAATATAGTCTTTACTCGTTTAAGCGCAAGCGGTTTTTTCACATAGATACGCGTGCTGACGAATGACAGGAATTTTTATCGCACTCAGATATCCCTAAATCATTGAGCTAAAAGGTTCGTCAGCGCCTTTACGTAGATAATTTTTTCATTCAGCCCGATAATCAATGACTGTTCGGTGCCGAGCGCGCTGGCCAATCTGGGATACCGATGGAGAATGACCGATGTCCGAGGACAATAATTCAGCGAACATCAACGAGGCCGCCTA
>NZ_JAMFRV010000405.1 GCF_026224925.1 Pseudomonas sp.
GCAACGCATAACGCGCCTGGGTGTGAGTGGTCGCGATCGACAGCGTGCCTTTTTTCTCATTGGAAAATTCTTGAGCGATCTGCTTGATGCTCTCGACCTTGCGCAGGATTTCCCCTGCGGTGGTGATAATTCTTTCACCGGCCGGTGTCACGCGAGTCAGGTGTTTGCCGCTGCGTGCAAAGACTTCGACACCCAATTCGTCTTCGAGCAGGCGGATCTGCTTGCTGATGCCGGGCTGAGAGGTATACAGGCTCTGAGCCGTGGCGGAAACGTTGAGGTCGTGGTGCGCCACTTCCCAGATGTAGCGCAATTGTTGAAGCTTCATATGTATCCCTCAAAGCGATAGACGCCACGATCATCAGCGACGGTATATAACTATATGAAAGGTAAGAGGAAGAAAGCTAGAACTTTTTATCATTTTTGAAAAAATCAGATTCACAGTGCATTCGCTGTCAGCCCCGCCGATGCTGCAGCATGGGTACCATGTAAACCGGAACCTCGGACAATTGCAGAACCTTCGCTGCCGTACGACCCAACGGCGTATCCCCTTCCGAGTCGTGACTGTGACTGCCGACGATCAATAGATCCACTGCCAGCTTTTGCGCCTGCTCAAGTATTACGTTCGAAGGATCCCCCTGAATCACCTGCACGGTTCGAATCAACGACAAATCTTGATGCCCAACCCCCAACTCTTCTCGAAAACCGTCTAGAACACGCTGCTCGATACCCTCCATGACAGTGTTCAAACCTTGACTGTGCAACTCCTTCAATGCCGCCTCATCAAGATAGCTCTGCAACACCGACTCCGCGAACACCCCTATGGGCTCGACGACATGAATGACGTAAAGCTCGGCATTGAATGTTCTCGCCAGCGCCAAGGCGTGCTGCAACACGTACGGCGCATAAATACCGAGGTCAGTGGCATAGAGCATGGAGCGAATCATATGACCTCCTCGACTGCCAATATGGCGGAGATGGACTCAGCTTAGCAGCGCGTTGGCGACTGCGACGGCTGGCACCTATTGAGGAGCAAAAGGTTCAAATTTTTACTTCGTTACTGATCCCGTGCGGCACATGGCCTGTAGCCACTACTTCGCGCGCTTTTTCGCAATGCCCAGGCTGATCGTCGAAGAACACATCAGCCGCGAACGCTTCAAGAAACGCTGACTTTTCCAGACCGCCAAGAAACAGTGACTCGTCCAGGCGAATGTCCCATTCACGCAACGTGCGAATCACGCGTTCATGAGCTGGCGCCGACCGCGCTGTCACCAGCGCTGTACGAATCGGGCAGGACGCCTCTGGAAACTCACGCTGTAGCAAGTTCAGCGCCGCCAGGAAGGGCTTGAACGGGCCACCACCCAACGGCTCTCGCGCCGACTCGCGTTCGCTGGCCTGAAAGGCTTCCAGGCCGCCGGTTTGGTAGACCCGCTCGGACTCATCGGAGAACAACACCGCATCACCGTCGAACGCAATACGCAACTCGGCGCTTGCCGCACGCCGTGCGCCCCCGGACAAAATCGTCGCAGCAGCGAAACCCGCGTCCAGTGCGCTGCGCACATCTTCGGAATGGGTCGAGAGAAACAAATGGCAACCAAATGCCGCCAGATAGGGATAAGGACTGCGCCCGCCGACGAAGGCCGCGCGGGTGATGTCGAGACCATAATGCTGAATTGAATTAAACACCCTCAGCCCCGTGTCTGCGCTGTTGCGCGACACCAGGATGACCTCGACACGGGCCTTCTCCAGCTGCGCATTGAGGCTTAACAGCTTCTCTACCAATAGATAAGCATCGCCTTGCTCGAGAATTTCTTCCTCGTGCTCGATCTGATATTGCCGGTAGGCTTCCACGCCATCGGCCACGTAGACCGCATGGCTTTCGCGCAGATCGAACAGCGCTCGCGATGAAATAGCCAACACCAGTTTGTTGCTTAGCCCTGTGGTCATGTCGCCCCCTGGCGGGTTCAGCCGTTATGCGAATCAATGAAGGCCAATGCCTGATACAACGCACGAACTTTCGGCATGTCGTGTCCGACACTCAGTACTCATGCACACTCTATCAGGGCAAGTCATCAGCGTTCAGACTGAGGGCCTGCCTCAAGCCCGCACCGAGTTCGCTCACCGTAAGCCGCGAATGCAGCGCCCCATAAAACTCACCGTTATTCACCACAAACATAGCCGGCAAATGAAACACTTGGTACCGCTGCACTGCCCCGGCATTGTCGCCCGCGTCAATCCAGCATAACCGGTCGACGGGTAAGTCAAAGGCCGGCAGTTCACGCCGCGCCCAACGGCAGCTCGCACACCCTGCCCCCGTGAAAATCACCAGCGAAACACCGGGTAATTCAAGCAATTGATGATCGATGTCGAAATCGGTCAGTTCCAATGAGTTCACACAGAAGATCCGGAGATTTGGCTGCACACTATCCGTCTTGGGAGCCCCTTTTGTAAATTCGGGGGTAGCGATGACCAGCAATACCTGCGTTTGCCCATTGTCGAACAACCGGGTAACGCGCTAAGGTTCCTCCCCCCGATGCGCTCAACTATGCTCGGCTCCGCCGCACGGGGATCGTAGGCGGCCAGCACACGTGACCTGATGAGTAACACGATGGCTGATTTACCGATTGACGACCTCAACGTTTCCTCCAACGAGACTCTGATCACGCCGGATCAGCTCAAGCGCGAAATCCCGTTCACCGACGCTGCTCTGCACACGGTGACCAAAGGCCGCGAAGTTATCCGCAACATTCTCGACGGCAAGGACCATCGCCTGTTCATCGTGATCGGCCCGTGCTCGATCCATGACATCAAAGCTGCCCACGACTACGCCAATCGCCTCAAGGCGCTGGCTGCTGAAGTTTCCGACACCTTATATCTGGTGATGCGCGTTTACTTCGAGAAGCCGCGCACGACCGTCGGCTGGAAAGGCCTGATCAACGACCCGTACCTGGACGACTCGTTCAAAATCGAAGACGGCTTGCACATCGGCCGCCAATTGTTACTCGATCTGGCCGAAATGGGCCTTCCAAGCGCTACCGAAGCGCTTGATCCGATCTCCCCGCAATATTTGCAGGACTTGATCAGTTGGTCGGCCATTGGTGCACGTACCACAGAATCGCAAACTCACCGTGAAATGGCTTCCGGCCTGTCTTCGGCTGTAGGTTTCAAAAACGGCACAGACGGCGGTTTGACGGTTGCGATCAACGCCTTGCAGTCGGTTTCAAGCCCCCACCGCTTCCTGGGTATCAACCAGGAAGGTGGCGTTTCCATCGTCACCACCAAAGGCAACGCCTACGGTCACGTAGTATTGCGCGGTGGCAATGGCAAGCCTAACTATGATTCGGTCAGCGTTGCCTTGTGCGAGCAGGCGCTGAACAAGGCTGGCATTCGTCCCAACATCATGGTCGATTGCAGCCACGCCAACTCCAACAAGGATCCGGCGTTGCAGCCTCTGGTGATGGAAAACGTTGCCAATCAGATTCTTGAAGGCAATCAGTCGATCATCGGCCTGATGGTCGAAAGCCACATCAATTGGGGTGCGCAATCTATTCCCAAGGATCTGGCAGAGCTGCAATACGGCGTGTCGGTCACCGACGCCTGTATTGACTGGGAAAGCACCGAGAAGACTCTGCGCAGCATGCATGCGAAACTCAAGGACGTACTGCCCAAGCGTCACCGCGGCTAATCGTTTAAGCGCGCACTGTAAGCAGACACAAGAACGCCGAGCATATGCTCGGCGTTTTTCGTTGTTGCTCTAGACTTTGTTATTACCTCAAAAGCAGCGGTGTCGGCAGCCGATCAGATTTTCGCCATGAGTCGCTGGTTTCGTTCCATATAACGCTCAACGTAAGAACAGGAAGGAATCACCGTGTACCCCATGCTGTCTGCGTAAGCGAGCGCCTGCTCGGTCAATGCCGCAGCAATACCTCGGCCTCTGAGCGCATTGGGCACAAAGGTCCGATATATATCGAGAGTCTGCTTACCCAGATCCATATAGGTCAGGTAGGCCCGATGACCGTCCACAGTGGTCTCAAATTGATGACCGGCCTGGTCATGCTGGATGGACAACGCCTCGCTCATCACTATTCCTCGCGGGTCTTGAAATTAGACCTCTACCTTACCGATGTTTTTCCGGCGAAGGAACCTCTACGCCACCCGTACTGGTTTTGGACACCAGAAAAAAAACCGGCTAATGACCAACACGAGCACCTTCAAATAGTAGGCGTCATTGGCGTATTTGCTCAAGCAGCGTGCAACAAGTCCGACAGAAAGTCTGGATACACACTGCATTTGTCATAAATACACCGGCTGACGCGATTACTTCTTCGGGCCCTTCGCCGAAACTCGTGATTGAGACGAGCCGGGCGTTCAAAAGTCACCTCTTCAATCCACGCAAAAAGCCAGGTAAGGAACATACCTGTGCTCGCGTCGGAACAATCGACACCTCGTGCACTCAATAGATTGCGCATTCAATGGACTATCATTTTTAGACAGGGCGTGAAAAGTTGGACGCAAGCGTTTCAATGCTGAGAAATTTGTCCGCTTCTTGCGCTTCCTCAGTTTACTTACTACAAACAATGGGTAGTATGTACGCCGGTCATTTTCTCACTTTCGAGAGATGACTATTTTTAGAAAGTCCTTAAGGGGAACACGATGAACAACGTTCTGAAATTCTCTGCTCTGGCTCTGGCCGCAGTATTGGCCACCGGTTGCAGCAGCGTATCCAAAGAAACCGAAGCTCGTCTGACTGCTACTGAAGACGCAGCAGCTCGTTCGCAAGCCCGTGCCGATGAAGCCTATCGTAAGGCTGATGAAGCTATGGCTGCTGCTCAAAAAGCTCAGCAAACTGCTGACGAAGCCAACGAGCGCGCTCTGCGTATGTTGGACAAAGCAAGCCGCAAGTAATAATCTTTCGAGATTATTGATGAGCCGATCCCGTTTGGGGTCGGCTTTTTTATTGCGGTGAGTTTTATGCAGGCTGAGGGTTATAGAGCATTATCACAGGCAATAAAAAACCCGTCCGGGCAGCCTTGATCATCAAGGTACACAGACGGGCTGACAGTGGATCGACCTACTGCACGTTGGTTGCAGCACCCGAAATCACTGCGCCGCCACCGGGCACTGCAATTTCTACCGGCATGCCATTCTCGGCAGCGGTCACGTCCCGTACGACGTCCCAATTCATCTGCAGATCGGCCGCCAGACCTTCACGTTTGAGCAAGGAATTGATCACCACGGTGTGCTTGTCTTGCGCAGTAGGATCGCCGTTTCCGTCCAGTGGAGTGTGCGCTTCCAGGTACACCTTGCCGCCACTGACACCGAACTTATAAGGCTCGTTCATGATCCGCACTGGTGTGCCAATGGGCACGATGCCCGCCAGTTCCAGCACGTTATTGTTGTACATGCGGAAGCAGCCGTGACTGGTGCGCATGCCAATACCGAACTTCTTGTTCGAACCATGGATCAGGTAACCAGGCAAACCCAGACCAAACTTGAACGGACCCAGTGGGTTATCCGGACCGGCCGGCACTACGTTCGGCAATGGGTCATCGTCTGCCAAGTGCTCAGCTTTGACCGAGGCAGGCGGTGTCCAGGTCGGGTTAGGTGTTTTTGCAGTGATTTTGGTGATTGCGACCGGCGAGCCCCAGCCTTCACGACCGATACCGATCGGGTAGGTGTCAACGACGTTTTTGCCTTTCGGGTAGTAATAAAGGCGGTATTCGGCCAAGTTGATCACGATCCCTTCCCGGGGGCCGGGCGGCAGCACGAAACGAGTTGGTAACACAATTTGCGTACCTGCGCCTGGCAACCAGGGATCGACCCCAGGGTTGGCCGCGATCATTTCCAGGTACCCCAGGTCGTACTGAGTTCCAAGATCAGCGAAGGTGTCTTCGTATTTGGCGGTAATGGTTTGCACCTGGCCTACGACGTCTTCACCGGGTGGCGGCAACGGAAACTCTAACGCAGCAACAGGACCCGCCGCACAGAGCGCAGCAAGCGAAAAACAGCGGGCGACGGCGGGAATGCGCGAAAACATCCGGAAAATCCTTGGTAAATGCGGCTGGAAAAAGTAGCACGATTGTACACCGCTGCCTGGGAGATCGGGAGGTTCCTAACGATTTACTGGCTCAAACCGCTTCACTGACTGAAGCGTAACTCTGGCCAGATGGGCCGTGTGCCGCGCTTCTGCGCTTCTAGAATCGCTCGGCACAACGAACATAGACGCTCGTCACGCAACCTCACTCTATTGACCCCTAACCAACGCGGCTGAGCGGGTAACAAGGTGCCGCACAGCGTTCGGTCGATGGTGCCACCCAACTCAAGTTGGCGCGCAACCAGATGCACACGAACTTCCTGACACGCGAACAGGTCAAGCTGGTCGTCAGGTTCGATCAATTGATAAGCAAATAAAGACCAGGCAGGACGCGGCATCGGGGGCTCCAAATCGGGGCGACACCTTAGCCCAAAGCCCGCCGTTAGAACAGTGTCAAAGCAGTGGTTTCAGCGTTGGCCAGACATTGTCCAGCAACTTGCCCTGGGCCGCGACCGCAGGGTGTAGACCGTCCGCCTGCATCAACTCCGGGATACCGCCCACGCCTTCGAGGAAAAACGGCACCAAGGGCACTTTTTTCTCCTGCGCAAGATTGCCATACACCGCCGCGAACGCCTCGGTATACCGCGGGCCATAATTAGGCGGAATACGCATCCCCAACAACAGGACTTTGGCGCCCGCCGCCCTGGAGGCGTCGATCATCGACGCAAGATTTTGTTGCAAATTAGCGGGCTGCTGCCCTCGCAGACCATCGTTACCGCCCAATTCGAGGATTACCAGTTGCGGTTTATGCTCTGCAAGTAGCGCAGGCAGCCGCGCTTGGCCGCCGGCGCTGGTGTCGCCACTGATAGAGGCATTGACCACTTTATCGGCAATACCCTCTTTCTGCAGACGCTGATCCAGCAACGATACCCATCCCAGGCGGGTATCCAGCCCGAAAGCCGCGCTGATACTATCCCCAACGATCAGTACCGTGCCCGCCGCCGCTCCTTGAGAGATCAGCAGCAAACCAAGGCCAGTACTTAAAAGCCACGCACGCATCGGATTCTCCATGAGCGAAAGTATTCTTAGTGCCTGGAACCTCAGTAAGGTGGTCCCCAGCACCGAAGGTGATCTGACTATCCTGCACGAACTCTCCCTGGAACTGAACAAGGGTGACAGTTTGGCAATCGTCGGAGCCTCCGGTTCCGGCAAATCCACCCTCCTCGGTTTACTTGCCGGGCTCGACTTGCCCAGCGCCGGCACCGTCACCCTGGCGGGGCGCAATCTTGGCGAGCTGGATGAAGACCAGCGCGCACGCGTTCGCGCTGAACATGTGGGTTTTGTGTTCCAGTCTTTTCAGTTACTCGACAGCCTTAATGCGCTTGAAAACGTCATGTTGCCTATGGAACTGGAAGGCCGCAAAGACGCACGGGCACAGGCCCGGCTGTTGCTGGAACGGGTGGGCCTCGGTCAACGCCTGACCCACTCGCCACGCCAGCTTTCCGGCGGAGAGCAACAACGCGTGGCGATCGCTCGCGCCTTCGCCGCTGACCCTGACGTGCTGTTTGCCGATGAACCCACCGGGAATCTCGACAGCCACACCGGTGAACGGATCAGCGATCTGTTGTTCGAACTGAACAAGGAGCGCCGCACGACTCTGGTACTGGTGACCCACGACGAACGTCTGGCCCATCGTTGCCGACGCCTGATCCGTCTCGAAGGTGGCCGACTGGTCGCCCCCCTGGAGCCTTGATGGCCCGTTTGCCGCTTGTTCGTCTGCTGAGCCTCGCTACCCGTCAACTCCTGCGTGATGCACGTGCCGGAGAGCTACGAGTGTTGTTCTTTGCCTTGCTGGTTGCAGTAGCGGCAAGCACTGCCATCGGCTACTTCGGCGCTCGCCTCAACGGCGCCATGTTGCTGCGCGCCACCGAATTCCTTGGCGCCGACCTGATTCTCGAAGGCACCAGCCCGGCACTCCCTGCTCAGGTGGACGCCGGTAAGTCGCTGAAGCTGGACCACGCTCAAGTCATCGAGTTTTCCAGCGTGATCGCCACCGACGCCGGTATCCAGTTAGCCAGCGTGAAAGCAGTCGACGGTGCTTACCCGCTACGTGGCGAACTGAAAAGCGCTGCCGCCCCCTATCAAACCGAAGAAGCGGGCGGCAGACCCCAGCCGGGCGAAGCCTGGGCTGAGTCGCGCTTGTTTGCTGCATTGAATCTGAAAGTCGGCGACAACATTGATGTCGGATCAAAAACCCTGCGCCTGAGCCGGGTGCTGACCTACGAACCAGACCGCGCCGGGAATTTCTATAGCCTAACGCCAAGGGTCATGATCAACCTGTCAGACTTGGCAGCCACCGGCGTGGTGCAGCCTGGTAGCCGGGTCAGCTACAAGGAGCTGTGGCGTGGCAGCCTTGAATCACTGGAAGCCTATCGTCAACAAATAACCCCGGGGTTGGCCGCCAATCAACGCCTGCAAGATGCCCGCGACGGCAATAGGCAAATCGGCGGTGCGTTGGGTAAAGCCGAGCGTTACTTGAACATGGCCAGCCTAGTCGCTGTGCTGTTGTCTGGCGTTGCAGTGGCCTTGTCTGCCACGCGGTTTGCAGCTAGGCGGTTCGATGCCAGCGCGCTGCTGCGTTGCCTCGGCTTGTCCCGCGCAGAAGCGCTGGTGTTGTTCAGTTTACAGCTAGCAATACTCGGGGTTTTAGCCAGCCTCAGTGGTGCGCTTTTAGGCTGGCTTGCGCAATTGGGTCTGTTCGCGCTGCTGCATGATTTATTGCCTGCCGACGTTCCCCCCGGTGGCGTACTGCCGGCCATCGCCGGTATTGGCACAGGTCTCGTCGCCTTGGCTGGCTTCGCCCTGCCTCCACTGGCTGCCTTGGGCCGTGTGCCGCCGCTGCGGGTATTGCGCCGAGACATGCTACCGATCCCGGCAAGCTCTTGGCTGGTGTACGGCGCGGCGCTGCTGGCCTTGGGCCTGATCATGTGGCGCCTGAGCCTCGACCTCGTATTGACTTTTGCCCTGCTCGGCGGTGGCATCATCGCTGCGGTGGTATTAGGCGGTTTGTTGCTGCTGGTACTGCAAAGCCTGCGTCGGCTGTTGGCCGGTGCATCGCTGCCGTGGCGTCTGGGCCTGGGACAACTGCTGCGTCACCCGCTGGCCGCTGCGGGGCAAACCCTGGCGTTCGGCCTGATCCTGCTGTCCATGGCGCTGATCGCACTGCTGCGCGGAGAATTGCTCGATACCTGGCAAAATCAGCTGCCCAAAGACGCCCCCAATTACTTCGTGCTCAACATCCTGCCCGGAGATAAAGACGGCTTTACCGAACGTATGGCGGGGCTCTCGACTCATGCTTCGCCGATGTACCCGATCATACCGGGACGCCTGATCAGCATTAACGACGAGCCGGTCCGCAACATCGTGAGCAAGGACTCCCGTGGCGAAAACGCCACTGAACGGGACCTCAGCCTGACATGGGCCGCAGACTTGCCCCAGGGCAACCGCCTGAGTGCCGGGAGTTGGTGGACAAGCACTATTGACCCTGCTGCGCCCGACACACTCCCCGGTGTTTCTGTGGAGTCAAAACTGGCTGAAAGCCTCAAGCTGAAACTGGGTGACCACATGAGTTTCGTGGTGGGTGGTATTACCCGCCAAGCCCAGGTCACCAGCCTGCGCGACGTCAACTGGGACAACTTTCAGCCTAACTTTTTCATGATCTTCCAGCCGGGCACCCTCAAGGATTTACCGACCACCTACCTGACCAGTTTTTATCTCGCACCCGGTAACGATCAGCAAATCGTTGACCTGTCGCGGGCGTTTCCGGCGGTGACCATCCTTCAAGTCGAAGCCTTGCTAGAGCAACTGCGCAGCATCCTTGCCCAAGTAACGATAGCGGTGGAATACGTACTGTTGTTTGTTCTTGCCGCGGGGCTCGCGGTGTTGTTCTCAGGGCTGCAAGCGACGCTGGATGAACGCATCCGCCAAGGCGCCCTGCTCCGCGCGCTGGGTGCGGAACGGGCCTTGCTGATCAAGGCGCGACGTATCGAGTTCGGCTTGCTGGGCGCAGCGAGCGGTGTGTTGGCCGCGCTTGGGTGTGAGCTGGTGAGTTTTGCCCTGTACCGTTACGCCTTCGACCTGCAATGGCACCCACACGCTTGGCTGCTGTTGTTGCCGGTGATTGGCGCAGCATTGGTGGGCGGCGCAGGCGTGTTCGGCACCCGCCGCGCGTTGAACGTCAGCCCATTGACTGTGTTGCGAGAGGGCTGACAGCAAATGTGACTCCGGAAGGGCTAGTAAAATCCGGGGGATAACACTCCCGGACTACAATTTGCATCGACTAATCGCGGTTTAAAAGCGACAGTTCCTACGAATACCCCATGGATATAAATCGTATTTTCAATACACTTGGATTAGTCGGAACGTAGTTACTTACTGAAGACAAAACCCAATAATTTCTAAACTCTCGATCATGGATGATTGAATATGATTTTACACCCAGATACACGGACCCATAGCTGGATGGGCCAAAACGCAGCCTTCGCCACACTACGCATTGACCAACTTATCCTTCCTGGGTCTCACGATTCCGCCGCAGACAAACAATCACCCAGCGGGTACTTCTTTGAAACAACCCAGGATGTGTCTCCTATCGATCAAATAAAGGGCGGCGTACGCGTCCTTGATTTGAGGGTGGAATTCTGTCCGGAATATCCCGTTGGCGATCCAAATCGCTTCCAGCTCTTCCACGTAACAAGGACGGGAAGAAACCTGTCGACTGATATCTTCAAGCCACTCAATGGGTTTTTCAACGGCATAAAAAAAACCGGTGATACCGGGCGAGAAGTGATTCTTCTGGATTTTCACGAAACCAAAAACTTCACTCCGCAAGCCCACGAAGAACTCACTACGCTAATCAACCAAAGTATTGGTCATCGCTTGATCCCCTGGGACTTGCATGAGTTGTCTGTCAGCCAACTTTGGTATAAACATCCCGGCAAGAATATTGTAGTGGCCTACTCCGGCACTTACTCAAATGGCTTCTGGTCCCGAGTAAAGCAACAATGGATAGGCGAAAACATTGTGACCACTGCAACATTGAAGGCGTTTATGGATACGGAAGCGCTCAAGAGAAAACCAGATTATTATTTAACCGCCATCCAATGCGCTAAGTACGTCATCGCCCCTGACGATTTCAGCCCGTCCATCGACGAATGGTTTGAATCCGTCGATGAGGAAAGTTACATCCAGGGCTTCCACATCATCAATACCGATTGGACCCTACGCAGCTCAATCGTAAAAAACTGCATGCACGCTTGCCTGGTTCGGGCCTTGGCTAAATAACGCATTATTTCGGGTATTCAATCACGTTTATCCACCAGCTCATTTCGCCAGCAGGAGTCGGCACGATCACATCGTCGCCGACTTCTTTTTTGAGCAGTGCCCGGGCCATGGGCGAATCAATCGAGATGTAATCCATCCGCCCATAAATCTCGTCGTAACCCACTACACGAAAGCGCTTGGTTTCTCCCTCTTCGTTTTCGATTTCGACCCAGGCGCCAAAATAGACCCGGCCCTCTTGCTCGGGTGAATATTCCACCACCCGCATGTCTTCCAGGCGCTTGCGCAAATAACGCACGCGACGGTCGATCTCACGCAGCAATTTCTTGTTGTATTGGTAATCGGCGTTTTCGCTCCGATCACCCAGCGACGCAGCCCACGTGACTTTCTGCGTGGTGTCCGGGCGTTTCACCCGCCAAAGATAATCAAGCTCCTGCTTTAGGGCTTCATGACCTTCCTTCGTAATTATCTTCGTGCTCAATGGATGCTCGCTTCATTCCGGGTTCGTTTGGGCGCGTGTAGTGACTCACGCGACCCAATGCAACGAACCGAGAATAGACCCGTCCGCCCGGAAAAAAGCAAGCGCGGCCTCAATTACCGCACGCAACCGAGCGAGCGGTTGGAACCAGAGTAAAAGGTTGAGGGCTGGGTTTCAGCGGTTAAACCTTGCTACTGGTAGCAGCCGTTACACATAAGGGGTGGTATCGAGAGGAAACCGGTTCCCTTTCGCATGAGCAAAAACCGATCTGATTGGGCCACCGAGCTCATCAATTCCATTTCTGAATAATCATCATGAGAACGCGGTCTAGCGAAGTCCGAACGCTTACCACCCTGGCGACTACTCTCACACTTGGTAAAGTAAATTAAAATCATGGAGCTGAACAATGGTCACGGACGATATGAGTCAAGACATTTTAAGGTTAACCAGCAAAACCGGTGCGCAAGCCATTGCGGACACTGCAAGTTTCGAAACTTTCAAGCGTGGTGAAGACATGTGGTTCAGCCCCGGTTATGTCGAGGGCGAACGAGACATTGCGCGAGATGAAGAGATTTATGCGTATGTCATTAATAAAATCGATGGGGGAATTGTCGAGACCTTTTGTTGGTACCCTACCGACGATAGTTTCAAATCATTGAGTCGTTGGCCAAAACAATTTGCTTATATAATGTGGGGATGGGGCTTTTACAAACAAATATATGCTGGCGAACCAAATCCATCAGAATCAGGTATGGCTTTCAAACTTTCCGGAGTGGAAACAAATAAATTCTGGGAACTGAAGTCGGTGCCTGCGCGGAACCGGTATTGGTTTTTAGGGAAAGATAACAGGGCGTTTATTACCCATCCCCACACAAACAACTGGATCAAGTACCTTGTGTTTGAGGACGCTGATCTTAGAGCGGATGCGAAGATAGAACTCCAAGTGAAGGATCGACTCTCCGGAACGCTTTATGAAACCCATAGTTTCGCCCCCAAGCCAGACAGGCTCAAAGCCGCTGAGTGGTGCCAGGACTTTTGCACGCAGATAAATACTAAAAGTCGCATGATCAAAGGCGGCAACTGGGACGCCAATAAGCGTATCAGTCCGGCCAACACAGGCAACGCGTTATGGATTGCGCGCGACTCCGATCTGAACCTGGTCGTTATTTCCAGTGGTTCGGTCACCTCCTTCGAAACAGCTCACGACAACACCGACAACACACCCGACTTCAGCTTTATGTCTGGGCTATTAACAGTGCCGGAAACGGGCCTACCGGACATGACCGGCTTTGAGCCGGACGAACTCGGAGTGCCGCAAAACTCATGGCTCAGTCCTTCTTATTTGTTGGCGGACCGTGATCTGGAACTGGGGGAAAAACTCCATACCTGGTTAATTCGTCACTCGGACGGCGAACCGCTAGAGCACGTCACCTTCACCGCCGATGCCAACAACCGAAGCAAAGTTCAATGGCCTCAGGCGTTCGCGAAACGTATCAACTCCGACGCCAAGCAAATAACCGCGGGCGGCTGGAACGATAATGGGCAATTTGTTGACCTGCAAGGCGGCGCCACACCAGCCGAATTTTCAACGCTGGATATCGTGGGCAAATCGCTAGTCAATCGCTTGTGGCATTACAGCCGTGAGAACCGCACGTTCTCGACAGCGGCCTTCCGTAATAATTGGGTGACCACGTTCACACTGGCTGATAAACCGCTGAACGCCGACACAACATTGTGGCTGCAAGTAAGGGACATCACTTCGCAATACTTGTATGAAACGCACATCTTTAAGCCCGGATCAGTACGCCTGACTGCCCAGCAATGGTCGAAAGACCTGTGCGAGCAAATCAACCGCGATGGCAAGATGCTGCGCGCAGGGGTGATGAATAACGAGACCGGCCTGATAAAACCCGCAGACACTCAAAACGCTCTATGGATCCCGCAATGCTCTGACCTGGCTGTCACCGTAATGCCGGTCACTTGGTGGAGCCAACAGACCGTGCAGGCCGAACGTGACTTGGCAGAAGGCGAGTCGATCTACAGCTATGTGTGGGATGATTTTTCCAACGCCGAACTGGTTGCGCCCCACTGTTTCACGCCCGCCAATGTGCAGGACCGAAAAAAACAAAACTGGATCAACGCTTGGGCCAGGGCGCTCAATGCCTCTGCGCTTGCCCCTTATGTGCGAATAGGTAACCGAACTCAAGGCTCCGCTGCTCCAGGGGTGAATGCGACAGAGGCGACGATTTGGCAGGTGGGCGCGCCACTGCGAGTGTTTACTACTGAACCGTCAGAGCGCAATTGGGTAACAACGTCTGTGCCGTTGGGGGCGTTGTATGAAAACAACCAGAGTTCAGTGGAATTGCAGTTGGTGAATGGGCTGACTCAGCGGACATTCAGTAGCAAGGTATTTACCCCAAGCGGCGAAGATGGGGTCATAGATAAAGCTTCATGGAACGCGAAAATACGCCAATCTATAACTACTTATTCGAATAGCAGTGCACTTCCTTACCTAAAATATACGAATGAGACCGATTCGGCGCATGAAGGAGCGGTCCCATCGGAAGAGTGGTTATCACGTGTACCTCTACACTCAGGAATCGATGTTCTATGCCAGCGGTTCTTGCGCACAATTCACGATCCAAATGAATTAAAGGTTCTTGAAATATTAGAAACTCTCGAAGCTCTGGACAAGGCTCGGAAACTCGCTTCCGAGCAATCACTGCCCAACAATCCATCCGAAAAAACAACTAATCTTGTAAATCTCATAAGCAGAATAGACTTTACCTTTTTAAGAATTGATCCAGACCTCCGTAGCTTTAACGACATCAGTCTTATAGGAATATCGTATAGAGAAATCATCGCAACTTTAGAACTCGCTCTTGAAAACGTTAAAAAAAGGCCATTTCTAGTTTACATTCTTGGGGCGACATCAAACGCATACCAGACTCTGGAAAAAATAAGAAATTTTTCTCAGCCAGTAGAAAACCGGTACCCGCCGCTAGACGGTAGAGCATCTATTGAGGAGCTCTACGCTTTTGGGACATCACTAGGAATGCTAAACGATGGGGAAACCGTAAGTTCCCTTATCAAGTACGGCCAACACATTAAATATATTAGCGCCGACGAGATAACTGAACTGAAAAAAATGGGTGACTTCGAAAGTATTTTTGAGATACTGTCTCAGGAAGAGCTAAGCCCGGCTGAATTTGTCGCATTCATAAAACTTTCTCTGGCAAGCAACATTGAGAAACGTACATCGATCACATTTGAAATCGAAAACAATAACGTTACCTTCAAGGAGAAAGTAACATTTCCACCTCTCTCGGCGGCCGTAGACTGTCACAACTACGGCTATCACAGCACTTTAATTATAAAGCTCACGCCTAACGCCATACTGGAAAATGCTCGATTAGTTTTATTAAAAGCCGGAACACATCAGTTGCGCAGTTATAAGCTCGATATTCATTTACCCGAAGCAATACCCGAAAAGCAATTAACCGTTGCACGCGCTGGATTAACTGACGCTTTCGGCATTTGGCAAGCACAGTCCACCTGCACTCTTTCCATGCTAAAAGCAAACGAAGGTCCGACACCCACCTCTCCCCTCTGCGAAGACTACGGCAACACCTACCGTTCAGAAGTATTCGACGTCAGCGGCCAGAACAGCACCGGTGTAGATCCGCGCACGGGATTATTCAATGCCCACTACTCGATAGCGACGTTAATGGGCCTCGAAGGCAAGGGTCCTACGTGGGACTTGACGCTACGCTACTCTCCACTACGCGCCAATGAGTCTGGCCTGGGTGACGGTTGGGCGTTTAATTTTTCGTGGTACGACAGCCGTTCACGATTGCTAACACTGAGTACCGGCCAGACGATCCAGTTTACAGAGGAAGAGCTAGCCGCCTTGAAAACGGCGAAGAGTGTCGACAAGCAGGCATGCCGAACCACTGCAACGTTCGATACCGAAAAAAAGATCATGCAGACAATAGAGCTTAGCTTCCCATCCGGACGCAAAGAACAGCTGACACTGCCCGGCGGCGAAACATTAGAAAACAATGCGGCTTTTGTTTCGATACTCATATCAAAACTGGAAGAAGCAAAAACTCAGATACCGCGTTTTGTAAACAGTCAGATGCCGGTTCTAGAACTGACATGGTTTCAGCGACTCGTCGAAGCATTCATTGATATTTTCAACGAAGACAATTCGTTTACGGCTGCCAGAAAACAGCACGATGCCGCCTATACACAATGGAAAAATTACTGGGCAACACGCCTTCCTGAACTTAAAAAACAGGTTGATCGAGAACTGGCTTATTGGAAGAGCCCTGATCATCAACTCGTTCCCGCCAGCATGCTTTCACCCTCGGGTGGAAGGCTGGATTTCAGTTGGGAGCGCCGGCAAGGGCAGTATTTGCTGACGCGCGTAATGTCTGCAGGAAAATCACTGTTGCAAGCTGAATACTCAACTGCGCAAACATCAGCAACGACTGGCGATATCCTGTCCAAGGTCACCTTCAATGTGTGGCCCGCTACCGACCAAGCCAGTACGGTCACGCTTGACCTTAAAAATTACCTGCTTAAAACGGTCAGCCGTCAACTCAATACCAACAACCAAAATATCTCGGAAAGCGTGAGGTATGGCTATTGCCCTGACCCGACTTTGGACCGAGTATTGGAGTCGATATCCGAATCAGACGGATCGCTGGAAAAAGTATTTTACGACGACATAAGCAACATGTCGTTCCCCAAAGGAGCTGGCTGGAAGCCGCCATTGCCCAGGGTTGCCATGCATGTCATTTCACCGGGGGTAGATCAAGCGCCGCTGCGAACAGACTGGGCGTACAGCGAAAATAACTATCTGGGTTATAACCAAGGCGAAAAATACGACCGCCTCAAGGATTCTGCCGTTGTACAAGGCAGCACTTACCTCTATTCCACCACTTCCACCGAAGATCAAGGCATCACTATTAAGCGAACCTGGAACGGCTTGCACTTACAAGTCGAGGAACAAGAAAGTGCTCCCTCAGGCGCGTGCAAAACCACTAAATGGACGTTCAGCGATGTTGCACAAGGCGACCCACGTTTCGGTTTGCCAACCGCCATCGAGACCACGTATCAGGACGCCACACAGCCATCCGTTCAGGAGTCTGCCTCATGAGCACTACAACTCTAACGCCCTCAACCGCTACCGCGAATCAATCGTTCACTTATTCAACGGATGGCCGACTGATCAAAAGCGTCTCGGCAGATGGCGTCACTAGCCTCTGGAGTCACTACCCGCTCATGGGTGGCAAAAGCCCGGACCTGAGATCACTGCTACACAAAGACTGGGAGCGCGATACGTGGAATAGCGTTCCGCAAAGCGCAACGCTGTGCCTCCAGGCTCCAAAGATGCCAGAGGACTTGCTACGCCCTGTGATGGCTCAGTTTCAATACCAGACGTTCGAGGGGGTCATTCATCCCGTCAGCCTCATTCTTTACGGTTACCTGAAAACCGACAACGCCGAGACCCGAACACCTAAAGTCGATACAACGGTGACCATGAGTGGCGTCATCGTCAGTAACCTGGACGAGGTAAATCTAAATCCAGAGGCACCTTGGACGTTCGCATTAACCGCCGGACGTCAGTACGCAGACATCCATTGTCAGACAACTGTTGAAGGGGTCGTCGCTGAGAACATTGCGACTACCAGCGTAACGGAACGGCGTTATTGGGGCCGCGAAAAAGTCCAACTGGTCACCACAGAAACACGTGTAGCGGACATCGCAGCGAGCGTCATGAACGTCACGCTACGCTCGCGCATCACTGAGAATCCCGCAGATGACGTGGAACTCTCCAGCGAAAGGCGTTCGCTTTACAGCGGACAGGTGCAGCGCCGCTTGCAAAAAGACGAGCAGGTTCGTTGGCAATACGACGACCTGGGGCGTGAACTGCGCGAAACCACCTACGCCAACAATCCTGTAAACAATGACAAGTCTCAGCGCACTGACAAAACACTGACGGATATCGAAACACGTTACCAAGAGGTCAACGGCGGCACCCGCATCACGAGCATAAATCGTGCACAGGCCAATGCGCGATACCAGCGAGTTTTCCAGGACGGATTGCAACGGGTCATACGCGTTGAGCAACAACGGGTAGCGGGTGCCAACGTATCGGACTCCAATTTTTGCCCAGTACAAGAGGGTGATCATATGCTGGACTACCTGCCCGGCGGTCTGCAGCGGCAGGTGGGTCTGGACGCTCAGCCAGATAATCCCCGTGACTGGTTCTGGACGGGATCGAATGAAAAGGAACTGCCATCTCCAGGTAATAGCGCTCCGCAGTCGATCACTGAAGAAACCTTGGGTGATGCGCGCGGCGCGCGCCTGATCCGTGAACACAGTCAGCAGAACCTGAACAACGGCGGCGTCCTGCAAATCGATTCTGCCCGCCTTCCCTCCGCGGCCAATTCCTCCCAGTCACTAACGCGAGTCAACACAGAGAAAACCTTTGACCGCCTAGGTCGCATGACCGAACTCAAGCACAGTACACAAGGTGTACCGAGCAGTGAACGACTTTTCAAGGTCGACTACGACGAGCTTGATCGCCCGGTGCTTTGGACCGGCCCGGAGGGTACGAAGGTCAAGCGTGCCTATGGAGGCATGGGTAGCCTTGTCACCCGCCTGAGCATTACCGGCAGCGGTACGGGCGACAGGGAAATCGTCCTCGGCGAACAAACACTCAAAGCGCAGGCACGTGTGGACAAGCGTGTGGTGGGTATGCGCAGTTATAACTTCACTTACACTGAGGGTAGTTTTTCAGCACTGGAGATGCCGGACAAGACACGCTATTTCAGCGAAGTGTCGGAAGACGGCAATACTCTTAGTTGGAAAACCGAAATCACTACCAGCGCTGGCAAAACAATTACCACGCTCGCGTCCTTCACCTACGACCCGTTGCAAACAGCGATTATCTCCGCGAGGATGACCACCGACACGGGTCAGCAGAGTGCAATCACTGCCAACGCGAGAGAGTCTGATTGGCTGAGTAGCCAAAACCGAAAAGCCACCAGCGATCTCGTCCTCAATGCGAGCTTCTATCACTCGCTGATGGGCGCCACTTACATCACCCAATACGCCAGTGACAGTCAGGCCGTGGCATGGCGAGATCGACTGAACCGCCGCACAAGGGTTCAGCGTGACCGTCTCGACTATCACTACCTTTACGACGCCTGGAGCCAGTGTGAGCGGACAACC